>CAYSHQ010000314.1:0-3384 GCA_964430835.1 uncultured Lentisphaerales bacterium | reverse complement strand
CCGAACGGCTCGTCCGCCGCCGGGTGTAGCAAGACATCCAAGGCCGGCAGCAGCGCGGCGACATCATCCAGCGACGCCACCCAGTGGAGCGCCCCAGTCAGCCCGGCAACCGCCGCCTGGGCCTCCAACGTGCTGCGCAACTGCGGATGGTTCCGGCAGAGATCACGCCCGGCCAGCACGAACTGCACTTCCGGCCGCGCCCGGCGCACGGCAGCCGCCACCTCCAGGAATAAATCGTGGCGTTTCCAGGGGACCAGATGCGCCAGCATCCCGACCAGCGGCAGATCCGGCGGCAGTTGAAACGCCTGCCGTGCCTGTGCACGCTCCCCCGGCCGGAAATGCGCCGTATCCACCCCGTTGCGGAGCAACCGGATCTTGGATCGTTGCGACAACGGCACGAGTTCCGTCACCACCGCGGCCACCGCTTCGGAGATTGCCAGCACACCGGCCACGCGGCGGCATACCCAGCGCACCAGCCAACGCCGCAGGACCAGATCGCGCAGATGCCACACCACCGGGACGCGCCGCGCACCGCCGCCAACCGCCACGGCAGCCGCCAGGATCCCGTTGGCATGCACCAGATCCGGACGTTCGTCGCGCACCAGGTGCGCCAAGACCCGCCGCGCACGCCACACGGCGACCAACTCCTGCGCCGTGCGCAAGGAGAGGCGGGCGTGCAGGCGCAGCGCCGGCAGCTGTCGCACCGGCACACCGGCCGCGCATAGCGCCGCCGCCAGTGGCCCCTGCGGCACAGCCGCCAGCAGCTCAACTCCGCGCCCGTGCAGGACCTGCGCCAACTCCAGCAGACTGCGTTGCGCGCCCCCCAGCTCGGCCACGCCATCCACCAGCAGGACCTTCATTGCCCCACCATCATCCGCACCTTCAGCGTACCGCGATTATCCTTGCGCGCCGTAGCCGGCTCATTGATGGCGAGCGCCAACTCCCCGTCGGTCGCAGCCACAAAGCTCCCCTGTCGGCCGATCGGCACGATGGCGCCATCAGGCAGCACACGCGCCAAAAGTTGCCCATAATTCGCGCGATTGTTGAGTCGTGGATACTGCATGGGGTCCGAGTAATACTTGAAATAGGTGTCATCATTCGGATAACCGCCGGCATCCACCAGCTCACCGCCCGGACCACAGGACCACGTGCCACTGGCGGTCACACGCACCTGGTTCCCCTTCTTGATACGCACCCGCATCGGTGCCCAATCAGCGTTGGTACTGGCGGCCAGCGGACTGGTCACATCCGCGGTATTGGGTGCCTCTACCAGCGTCACCCGTAACGACTGGCCAGATACCGGCGTCACCTGCTTCAACTCGCCGTCCAGATACCCCCGCTTGCGATATACCAGATCGACCGGACTAGCCGGCAGGGTGTAGTCAAACGGCGTCAGCAAGGGCTGCCCCTGCTCCTGCACCACTTGACTATTGACCTGCACCGTCGCGCCTTCGGGTCGGCTTTCGAAGCGCACCTTAACCTTGGCCACGCTCGGTGTCGCGGTGGCGGCCGTTGCGCTGTGGCCGGCCGGAGTCGCGGCACCGCCAGTCGGCGCGGGCGCCGTCGATGGCAACACCGGTGCACCACCGGCCACCACCCTGCCGGCGGCGGCGGCATCCACCTCGAGCAGGATCACATGGCGCGAAGGAATGCGACCGGCCTTGGCCCGCAGCTCGATGGTCCAATCGTTATGCGCATCCGGCCAGGCGGCCACATCCATGGGCAGAGCTGGCGGCACCGAAAGGATCCGCAAAGCCGGGGCGGCCGTGCCCGGCACAAACTCCTGATAAGGGGTCACCTGCACCTGCCAGCGATTCCCCATGCCGGCGCCACTGACTTCCTTGGGGAAAGTAATCCCCTTCAGCGGCACAGTGACGACCTCGATCGCATCGCGCACGGTGGCCTCCAGCTTCATCAGCGGGGCCCACGCGCTGCTTTCACCGTGCGTCTGCAATACTTCCACCGCAGCCGGTGGCGCGGACGTCACCGCTGGTTTTGTGGCACCCGCCAGGCCCATCCCGCCACTGCCGCCCCCGCTCTCCTGTACCAGCGTCTGCCAGAGCTTCTGCAGTTTGGCCTCATCCGTAACGGGCGCATTCTGCCGGGCTAGGACCTCGCCCAGTTTCCGGGAGAACGTTTGATGCCACTTTCTGAGCTCAGAAGCCTGTTTCTCTTCGACGGCCCTGAGCTCCTGCTGGAACTCCTCCACGGTGCTCTCGAGATCCGACCGGATCTTCCCCGTCACCGCACACGACCCGCTTTTTTCAAAGGATGCCTGAACCTCCGTAAAGAGCTTCACCGCCGCCGTGCCGGCGGCGGTAGCCGAGATATTCCCGGAGACCTTGGCTTTGGCCAGTCCTTCGCGCGCGCGCTCCAGTCGGCCCTCGATCACCTTACGCAGCCCTTCGGTGCGTTGCCCGGTGATCTCGGCGCGCTGCGCCTCCGCCTCGCTCTTTACCTGCTGCACCTCGGGCGTGGCAAGATCCGGCGTCTGCGCGTTAACACCCGCCACCGACAGCACACCCAAGACCATCAGCAACAACAACCCATAACGCACCATACCGCACCCCCCCTGCTTCCGGGCCTACGCCAGCACCTTGCGGAGGCGCGCCATGGCCTCCTCGACATTCTCGCGACTGTTGAACGCGCTGATGCGGATATAGTCCTGGCCGCAGGTGCCGAAGCCGGCGCCCGGCGTGGTGACCACCTGCGCCTTTTGCAGCAGTTTATCAAAGAACTTCCACGAGTTCTTGCCTGTCTTAACCCAGATATACGGGCCGTTGACGCCGCCGGTCAAGTGGAACCCCAACTCCGCCATGGTCTCGCGCACGATGCGCGCATTCCCCAGGTAGAAGTCGTTGAGCACCTTAACCTGATGACTGCCCTCCGCCGAATAGACGGCTTCCGCGGCGCGCTGAATCGGATAGGAAACGCCGTTGAACTTGGTCGTATGGCGCCGGTTCCAGAGCGGATGCAGCGGCACGGGCTCGCCCTTGCGCGTGTACCCGACGCAGCTCTTGGGAACCACGGTGAAGGCACAGCGGGTACCGGTGAACCCCGCTGTCTTGGAGAAACTGCGGAACTCGATCGCCACGTCACGCGCCCCTTCGATCTCGTAGATGCTGTGCGGGATCGCCGGGTCGCGGATAAAGGCCTCGTAGGCAGCATCGAAGAGGATCAGCGCCTGGTTTGCCCGGGCATATTCCACCCAGCGGGCCAGCTGCTCACGTGTGGCCGTGGAGCCGGTGGGGTTGTTCGGGAAGCAGAGGTAGATCAAGTCCACCGGTTCCGTCGGCAGATCCGGCACATAGCCGTTCTCCGCCGTGCAGGGGAGATAGGTCAGCCCACCGTACCGCCCGCCGCGGCAGCGCCCGGTCCGGCCGG
>CAYSHQ010000313.1:0-3386 GCA_964430835.1 uncultured Lentisphaerales bacterium | reverse complement strand
TCTTCCGCAGTTCAGGGCCCCCGGGCCCCGGGCCGAGGGTGAACGCCAAGGTTTAACACACTTGACAGCGTTTACGCACCCCGACTATTGTGCGTTGTTCCGGAAGCGTTTAGAACGACTCATCGTACGTGCACCGGCTGAGCATAAAACATGCGCACAATATCCCAGACACCCAATCCGACGTGGCGTTTTTGGCGCGCGGAGCGACGGTTACAACCAGGCACCCCGGCGGACCGGACAGCACCCGACGTGCCCACAGACGAGGTGACGGACTGGAGCCCACTGGTCGGCCTACTGCTTGTCACGGGATGGCAATGCGCCTGCTGGATTGCGGCCCCGACCTTGACGGCCAGCGCGCCGCCACTGGACGTCGTCGAAAATGCCGTCTGGGGCACTGAGCGCGTGCTCGTATCGTACAAAAACCCGGCCTTGGCCAGCCTGCTGCAGGAGGCGGCGCGGCTGCTCACGCACAACAGCGGATGGCCGGCCTATGTGCTGTCGCAACTTTGCGTGGCGACCACCGTAGCCTGTGTCTACACGCTCGGCAAGGACGCGTTGGGCCGCGCCCGCGCCGCAGCGGGTGCCTTGTGCCTGCTGGCCTGTTACTACTTCAACTGGCGTACGCCGGAATTCAACCAGGACATCGTCCAGATCCCGTTCTGGGCTGCCGTGGCACTCGCCCTATGGCGAGCCATCCAGACCAATCGAACCGTCTGGTGGCTGACACTCGGCGCAGCAGCCGCCGGATGTTTGTATGCCAAACTCGCGCCAGTGGTTTTGCTGGCCACCGCCGCGGGCTGGCTGCTCATCGACACCCAGGCGCGCGCACGACTACGCTCGCGCGGTCCCTGGCTGGCACTCGCCACGTTCATCCTCTTCCTCTTGCCGCTGGCTCACGCCCTGATGCAGGACAATGCCGCCAAATGCATCCGGGATTATGCCGTGACGCGAGGCAACATGCGCAGCTCATCGCCGTTGGCCTGGCTGGCTTATCAAGCCGCCATGGTACTGCCCATGGCGGCGGTCCTGTGGCTCGGCGGACTCATCCGCGGCCGTCGTGCACAGGCGCCGGTCGTGGCTGCGGCGGGTGTGCGGCCAGCCGAAGCGGAACTGCGCCGCTATCTTATTTTCCTGACGTCTGGCCCCCTGCTGCTGACCGTCATGGCCGCGCTGCTGCATCGAACCGGCGCCAAATTGATGTGGGGGGTGCCCATGCTCAACTTGGCCGGCCTGCTGCTGGTCTCCTGGCTGACGCCGCAGGTATCCGCGCAAGGGATGCGTCGGCTGGCGTGCGTGCTGCTGCTGCTCATCTCCGCTGGCGCGGCCAGTTTTGCTGCCGTCACCCACCTACAACCAAGATTCGCGTCTCAGGCGCGCTTTGTGCGTATGAGCTGGCCGCAGCACGACATCGCACGGCGCATGCGCGCGATCTGGACGGCGGAGACCGGCGCCCCGCTGCGCATTGTCACCGGCGACAAGGGCAACTGGGTCTCCGGGCTGGTGGCGCTCGCGGACGGGGAACCGGCGTCGGTGTTCACGCAAGCGAACTACGAGCTGTCGCCTTGGATCACCCCAGCCCGCCTGGCCCGTGAGGGCACCTTGGTGGTCTGGGAGGAGCGGGGCCAAGGGGCGCCCGCGGCGCTGTGCCCGCTAATTGCCGGCCATCCTGGCGGCAGCGAACGTTTCCCGTTCGCGGTCACGGGGAAGCTAGTAGCTGTCACGATTGGCTATGCCGTCATCGCGCCCGCCGCGGCACCGCTCCGCAACACACCCTGAAGGTGCCGTGATTGCGCAATGCTCCCCCCCGCACCATGTCCTTGCTCCCTACGCTCGCCCGTTTCACCAAGGTTGAACATACGATCTTCAGCCTGCCGCTGATCTTTGCCGGCGCCTATCTGGGCGCGGGGCGGAAGATCCCGGCGCTCGCCACGCTGGCGTGGCTGGTGCTGGCCGCCACCGGCGGCCGCATCCTGGGGATGGCCATGAACCGTATCCTGGACCGGGAACTGGATGCGCGCAATGCGCGCACCCGCCACCGGGAGATCCCCGCCGGTGCCTTATCGCTGCGTCAGGGGTGGCTCGTGGCGGCGGCCGGGCTGATGGTCTATCTGGCGGCCTGCGCCATGCTCGGGTGGCGGATCCTGGCGCTCTCGCCGGTGCCAGCGATCTTGCTAATCAGCTATTCCCTGCTCAAGCGCTTTACCTGCCTCTGCCATTACGGCATCGGCCTGGTGCTGGGGTTGGCGCCGCTGGCCGCCCACGTGGCCGTGCGCGGCGACCTGCTGGTCACGCGCGAGATCGTGCTCCTCGCCGGCTTCGTCTGCTGCTGGATGAGCGGCTATGATATTATCTACGCATTGCAGGATGAAGCGTCGGACCGCGCCACCGGCGTGCACAGTCTTCCCTGCCGGTTGGGCGGCCACGCCGCGCAGTGGGTGGCCGGTGTCACCCATTTGGTTGGGCTGCTGCTGCTCGTGGCCTTGGCGACGTGGTGCACGACGGCCCCCTGGGTCTGGGTGCCGGTGGGGGTCAGTGCGCTGGCCATGGGCGTTTCGCACCTCCCCTGGCTGCCGCTCCCCGCGCGCTTCTTCCCGATCTCGGCCGTGGCCGGCATCGCCGGTTCGTTGGTGGTCTATGCATAATAGCCAAGCACATCTGATTTTGGCCCTCACCGGCGCCACGGGCGCGGTGGCGGCACGCCTGCTGGTCGAGAAATCGCCCTGGCCTGTCACCCTGATTGCCAGCGACTGGGGACGCACCGTCTATGCGCAGGAGTGCGGCCCGTTCGACGAGCTGGCGCGCCGGGTTAGCCAGGTTTATGCCGACACTGACCTGGCCGCGCCCGTCTCCTCCGGTTCCGTACCGACCATCGGCATGGTAATCCTCCCCTGCTCCAGCAACACGCTGGGGGAGATTGCCGCCGGGATCAGCTCGTCGCTAATCACCCGTGCGGCGCACTGCCACCTCAAGGAGCGGCGCCCCTTGGTGGTCTGCCTGCGGGAGACGCCGCTTTCGCTGATTGACCTGCGTAACGCCGTGACCGTGAGCGAGGCCGGCGGCACCATCATGCCGCTCAGCCCGCCCTATTACATGCTCCCCACCGCACACCCGGAGACGGTCACACTCCAGCAACTGCTGGAGGTCTATGTAGACCGCGTACTGGCCCTGTTGGGCCACACCGCCCACCGCACCTGGGAGGATGTTCGATGAGTTTCCCGGATCTGCCTAGTTTTGTCCAGGATCTGGAAGCGCGCGGCCAACTGGTGCGCATCCGCGAGGAAGTGGATGCCAAGCTGGAAGTGACCGTGATCCAGCACCGTGTGCTGGCCCAGCAGGGCCCGGCGCTGCTCTTTGAAAACGTCAAGGGGTGCGGCATCCGCCTGGTC
>CAYSHQ010000312.1:0-3399 GCA_964430835.1 uncultured Lentisphaerales bacterium | reverse complement strand
TTCTTTCTGACAAGCACATGGGCAAAATCACCTTTGTGCGCGTCTATTCCGGCACCCTGAAAGTGGGAGCCACCGTGCGCAATACCACCCGCGGCACGGATGCACGCATCGGCCGTCTCTTCCGCATGCACGCCAGCCGCCAGGAGGCTATTGATATGGCCTATGCCGGCGACATCGTGGCCGTCGTCGGACTGACCAAGACCATCACAGGCGATACACTCTGCGACCCCGACAAGCCGATCCTGCTGGAATCCATCGAATTCCCCGCCCCGGTGATCTCGATCTCGATCCGTCCGGCCAGCCGTGGTGACAACGAAAAGCTCGGCTCCGCGCTCCACTCCCTAGCCGCTGAGGACCCCACCTTCCTGGTCGCCTACGACCAGGAAACCGGCGAAACCATCATCTCCGGCATGGGCGAGCTGCACCTCGAAATTATTGTGGACCGCCTGCGCCGCGAGTTCAATGTCGGCTGCGAAGTGGGCCGTCCGGAAGTCGCCTACCGCGAAACCATCACCACCAATGCGGAAGGTGCCTACAAGCACGTCAAGCAGTCGGGTGGCCGCGGTCAGTACGCACACGTCTGCCTGCGCATCGAACAGCAGAAGACGCCGGGTACCGGTTTTGTTTTCGAGAACGAAGTCAAGGGTGGCAACATCCCCTCGGAATACATCCCGGCGGTCGAAAAGGGCGTCATCAAGGCCATGGAACACGGGCCGTGTGGCGGGTACCCGGTTGTGGACGTCAAGGTCACGGTATACGACGGTTCCTATCACGAGGTGGACTCCAACGAATTCGCCTTCATCGAAGCGGCACGCGTCTGTTTCCGTAACCTCTTCCTGAAGGGGAATCCGCAGCTGCTCGAGCCGATCATGGACGTGGAAGTGACGGTGCCGGAGGATTACATGGGTGCCGCCACCGGTTCCATCTGTCAGCGCCGCGGCCGCGTCGAAGGCATGGAAGACAAAGGCGGCGTGAAGCTTGTACGCGGCTTCGTGCCGCTGGGCGAAATGTTCGGCTATTCCAGCGCCATTCGCACCGCCACGCAGGGGCGCGGGTCCTTCACCATGCACTTCGAACACTATGAGGCGGTGCCCTACGAACTGGCCGAGTCCATCATGGAGAAGCGCCGCAAAGAGAACAAGGTGCGCTAACCACCCCCACGCCGGCCGCACAGCCGGTTAAGCCAAACGGGCGACCCGAGTATTCCTCGGGTCGCCCGTTTGGCTTTGCCGCAGCTGCTACGCAGCCCCCCAGCGTGATGAATGAGTTACTTGCCCGGCCGCTCCCGCACGCGTTGCATCCAGGTTACAGGCAATTGAAAGGACGCCTTGCCCCGCTCCTTTAACGTCGTGGAACTAGCCACCTGCCCCAGCAGCTTATCATCCATGGCATAGACACTGACCACCACCCCGGCAAAGGCAGGTTCACGATCCTCGGCCCAAGCCGCATTCATAACCCGATTGCGCTCCGCTGATCCCAGCGTCCGGCCCCGCGAAATATAACTATACGGCAATTCCGCCGGTTTCATCTCACAGAGCATCCCCTTGGAACCCAGCGAGGGGACCAGCGCAAAGTGCGTCTGCGCCTCACGAATCCCCGTCCCATTAGGGTTCTTGACAAAATACTGTACCAACACCTTGAGCGCCGGGTATGTCGTGCTCAGGTTTTTCGACCGCAGTCGGAAGCGCAAGTGGTACTTGCCCACTTCCGCAGCTGCATCCATGCACCCTTCCGCCGTGATGCCCACACTGTCGAACATCGGGACCTTGCCGGTCTCGCTGACCGGCAGCGACTTGTACGCCACCGGCACAGTTCCGGGCGGCAGCGGTTGCCCCCCTTCGCAGATCTGCACGGCGTCGTACAACCCCTCCGGATCGGTGCGCGGCGTCAATTTCTGACCATTTCGGCCAGGCCGGTCCGGGCCCAGCGCCACGCGCAGCGCAGGATTGGGGGTGGCCGACTTATTCTCCGCCACGGACGGGGTGCTCGTTGGGGCGAGCTTCACGCTCTCCGCTTCCTTTTCCGCTAGGACAAATTTCGCGGCTTGATACTCCGGCGCGTCACGGGCCGTCTTGCGCTCACCGTCATACGCGCGGGCCAAATCCAAATGATCCTCGCGGACGGCCTGTTTAATGCGCTGGTCCAACGTCTGCAGATACTGGTCCGTGCACTCCTGCGTTTTGCGCGCCCCGTCCCACTCCGCCTTGCTACAGGCCTCACGGGCTTGCGTGATCGTCCGGGCCAGCTGTGCCGATTGGCCGAACGCGCCTACGCCCGGCAATTCCTTCTTCTTGCCAAAACGCTCAATCTCAGCATCCAGCGCCTGCACCCCTTCCAAGTCCCCGTTCTGCTGCACGCCTTGCCGCAAGGTATCGAGCGTCTTGCGATATCGCGTGAGCACGTCCGTCTTCGCAGACTCGCACTCCTGCCGGACTTCCAGCAGTTTCTTCTGCCACGCGTCTTTGACATTCGCGACCTCGTCCGGCAGCGGTGCAGACCATGCCCCCCCTGCGCGCAGCAGCAGCGCCACCACCAGCATGATCATGCCATACCTTCGCCCATTCATGCGGTTGCCCCTTTCTTCGTTCACGCACAGCACAAACACCCTGAACCTGCCGGACCTCAGCACGCCGCCGTCCCCGCCGACGACACGGCCTGTTCCAACCAGACCAGGATCCGTTCCGCCACCTCCAGCTTGGCCAACAGCGGCAATGGTACCACCCGCCCATCCCGCGTCAGCAACGTCACCCGGTTGGTATCCACCGCAAAGCCGGCATCCGGTTGCGACACATCATTGGCAACCAGCAAGTCCAGCCCCTTATCCGTTAACTTGCGATGCCCTTCGGCGAGGGGATCGCCGGTCTCAGCGGCAAAACCGACAAAGACGCGGCGGTGCTTGCGCGTGCGGATGGTCTGCAGAATATCGGGGTTCGGCTCCAATTCCAAGATCGAGGACATGCCGCGCTTCTTCAATTTCACCGCGCTGCATTGCCGCGGGCGCCAGTCCGCCACGGCCGCACACATCACCAGCGCCGCGCAGTCGGCCAGATGCGCCTCCACGGCCGCCAGCATGTCACGGGCACTGCACACGTCAACCCGCGTGACGCCTGCGGGCGTCGGGAGCGCCACCGGACCGGCAATCAACACCACGGCATGCCCCCGCTCCGCCGCCCGCTGCGCAATGGCAAACCCCATCTTGCCCGTGGAACGGTTGCTGAGGAACCGCACCGGGTCCAGATGCTCACGTGTCGGACCAGCTGTAACCAATAAGCGCATAGCCGCAGGGAAATAACGCGCGTCATAAAACAAGGGGTTATTTTATACACAATCGTGCTGGGCCGCAACAGGCAACCAGAACAGTTGAAATCCAGCGCGCAGTTCGATACGATGCTCCCCTAT
>CAYSHQ010000311.1:0-3401 GCA_964430835.1 uncultured Lentisphaerales bacterium | reverse complement strand
CTGGGGCTCGCCGCCAACAGCATGTGCGTCTGGCCGGTCCCACCGGAGCGCATCGCGGCGGCCGGTGCCGCCCTGGCACGCAGCCCGCACGTCTCGCACTGCTACGAACGCCCCTCCTTTGCAGCTTTCCCGTACAACCTCTACGCCATGATCCACGCCCCGTCGCGCGAGGCGGCCATCGCACTCTTCGAGCAACTGCAGGCCGATGCCGCCCTGGCCAACGGCCGCATGCTCTGGTCGCTGCGTGAATTCAAGAAGGCCAGCCCGGTCTTCTTCGGCCCGCCGCCCCCCGCATGAACGCACGCACCGCCATCCTCTTTGCCATTGCCGGGACCACCTGCCTCAGCGCCCGCCAGACCTTCGACCGGGTCAACGACGGGAACTCCTGGGCCAGCGCCCTGCGGCACGCCGGTTTGCAGGTGGTGCCGGTCGTCCAGGGGCTGGCGGAGTACGACGGGATCGTACAGATCTGGCTGGACACGGCCGCACAGATCCTGACGGCATGGGACACGAACCACCCGGAGACCTGATGCGTAAATCACCCCCCGCCCAACCGATCCTCCCCGTCTGCCTCCTCCTGGCCGGCAAGCCGTGCCTCGTGGTGGGCGGCGGCACCATTGCCAGCCGCAAGATCGGCCACCTGCTGGACGCGGCGGCAGCCGTTACCGTCATCGCCCCGGCCTGCACGCCGGAATTACAAAAGCTGGCCGAGGCCGGCAAGCTTCGCCTCATCGAACGCCCCTTTACCGCCCGTGACGTCACCGGCCAGTACCTCGTCTTTGCCGCCACGGACAACACCACCGTCAACCAGCGGGTGCTCCAGGCCTGCCGCAAAAAAGGGATCCTCTGCAGTGCGGCGGACAGCAACTGGCCGGATGGCGATTTCATCCTCCCCGCCACCTGCCGCAAGCACGGCCTGGTCATCACCGTAGCCACCGGCGGCCGCTCCTGCCGCCAAGCACGTGTGATCAAGGATAAGATCGCGGAACATCTTCCGGCGTGGACAGAATCATCCTCTTAATCGTAATCGTAATCGTAATCGTAATCGTAATCTTAATCCCCTACCCCCAATCCCACACATGAACACCACCTTTGATCACGAGAGATTGAGTGTCTATCAGGAAGCGATCAAGTTTGTCGTTTGGGCGGATGGAGTGCTGGAGACGATTCCCAAATCTCTGGCCGTACATGATCAGCTTGATCGGGCTGCGACGTCCATTCCGCTAAACATTGCGGAGGGGAATGGCAAGTATACGGCCGCAGATCGCTGTCGCTTCTTCGATATCGCCCGGGGTTCGGCGCTGGAATGCGCGGCCTGCCTGGATGTACTGATGGCGAAGAAAAAGCTGGAAAATGCCACCCCGGGCAAGGAGATTCTGGTTCGGATTGTTTCCATGCTGGTCGGCTTGATCCGCAGCACATCGCCGGATCGTGTGCACGAGCCTGCGCTCGCCTACGAAACCGGGAACGGACGAGCGGATTACGATTAAGATTAAGATTAGGAGACGCTTATGCCCACCACAAACACCACAAACACTGCCCTCCAGATCGGCACACGCAGCAGTCAGCTCGCCCGCATCCAAACCCGCGACGCGCTGGACAAGCTCACCGCCGTCTTCCCCTCCTACACCTTCACCGACATCGCGCTCTCCTCGCCCGGCGATCGCGACCAGGCCACCGACCTGCGCCAGACGCCGGCAGACTTCTTCACCCAGGACTTGGATCAGAAAGTCCTCGCCGGTGAGCTCGATGGCGCCGTGCATAGCGCCAAGGATCTCCCCGACCCGGTGGCCGCAGGGCTGGACTGGTTCTGGCTGCCGTGGCGCGAAGATGCGCGCGACGCCCTGATCCGGCCACGCGGCCTGACCATGGCCACGCTGCGCCCGGATGCGCGCATCGGCATCAGCAGCGCACGCCGCGCCGCCTACTGCCGCGCACGCTTCCCGCAGGCCGTCCATGCCACCATCCGCGGCACCATCGCAGCCCGCCTGCAGCAGCTCGACCAGGGCGACTTTGACCTCATCATCATGGCCGGTGCCGCCCTCAACCGCCTGGGCTTGCAGGACCGCATCACGGAATGGATCCCGGCCGCAGAACTCCCGCCGCCGGACGGCCAGGGATCGCTGGCCATCACCTTCCGCGCCGGCGATCAACGCTTCCTACGCCTGCGCCAACTCTTCGCCAAGTCCGTCACCTTCGCTGCGGCTGGCGTCGGCTCCGGCGGTGCCTGCACGCTGGAATGCCTGCATGCGCTGCAGCGTTGCGACATCTGCCTGCACGATACGCTCCTGGGTCATGACCTCTTCCGCCTCCTGCCGCCCCACGTGCAGTGCATCGACGTAGGCAAGCGCTGCGGCCTGCACAGCATGCCGCAGGATGAAACTACCTACCTCATCACGCGCTATGCGCGCCGCGGCCTCAAGGTCGTGCGACTCAAGGGCGGCGACCCCGGGATCTTCGGCCGTCTGGCCGAGGAAGTCGAGGCGCTGGATGCCCTCCAACTGCCGTACCGCGTCATGCCAGGCGTCAGCAGCCTGAGCGCGGCCACTTCTACCACCGGCATGCTCCTGACACGACGCGGCGTGTCGCGCGGCTTTACCGTCATGACCCCGCGCAAAGAGGGCGGCGGCACCGGCTCCGTGGCCATGGACGTGCGCAAGCAGCTACCGATCGTCTTCTTCATGGCCCTGGCCGTGGCCGATGAAATTGCGCGCCAACTGATTGGCGACGGGCATGCGCCGGAAACGCCGGCGGCCGTGGTCTTTGGCGCTGGCAGCGATCAATCGCGCGTGCTGACCGGCACCCTCGCCACCATCGGCAGCCGCATCCGCGAAGTCAATTCCCCCCTGCCCGGGCTGCTCATCGTTGGCGAAGCGGCCAAATATCGCTACCCCAGTTGGGGCGCGTTGCAGGGCCGCCGCGTGCTCCTGACCGCCAGCGATGCGTTGCAGGATAAGGCCGCTGACTTGGTCAGCGACTGCGGCGGCATCCCGGTGCGCCGTCCGCTCATCCAGATCGAAACCACCACCGAGGCGCTGGCCAGCATCCGCCAGCTCCGCAACTACGACTGGGTGGTTCTGACATCCCCTTCCGCCGTGCGCTGCTTTGGCGAACTGCTGCGTAGCGCCTGGGTGGATCTACGCAGCGTCCCCACACTGGTGACCTGCGGCGGCGGTACCTCCAAGGAACTCTGGTCGCTCGGCCTCAGCGCCAACATCGAACCTGCGGCGCACTTCAGCGCCGAAAGCCTCCTGCAGACCGTGCAGCCGCTCGTCAAGCCGGGGTTACGCATCCTGCGCCTGCGCTCGGACAAGGCCGGCCCGGAGTTGGCGCAGGCACTGCAAGCCCTGGGCGCGATCGTGGACGACTGCCTGCTCTACCACAACCGCCCTATCACTTAT
>CAYSHQ010000310.1:0-3422 GCA_964430835.1 uncultured Lentisphaerales bacterium | reverse complement strand
GCATGGTTCCACTCGGCCGCCGGCCGGAAGCGGAAGCGCACCCACACGGCCTTCATGTCGCCCGGCGTAAGGCTCTCCATACGAGCCACCTGCTCCAGGCACGCCGCCGGCACGGGGTTCTCTGCGGAGTCGAAGTAGCGCCGGTAGATGCGTAGGCGCCCCTCCGCTGTTGGTGCCTGAAACCGCACCTTCCAAGCAAACCGCCGCAGCACCGCGTGGTCCAGGCTGGCCAACTGGTTGGTGCAGCAGATCAAAATGCCGTGGTGATTCTCCATCTGGGTCAGCAGTTCATTGGTCTGGGAGGTTTCCCAGGAGCGCTGGGCACGCGTGCGGTCGATGAAAAAGGAGTCGGCCTCGTCCAGCAGCAGGATGGCATCCTCCTGATCGGCCTGCTCAAATGCCTCCCGGATGTTGTGCTCGGTCCCGCCGACGAACATGCTGAGGAGGTCGGAGGCCCGCCGCACGATGAGTTCCTTGTCGAGCGACTGCGCCAGATATTGAGCAAAGGCGGTTTTACCGGTCCCGGGTGGGCCCCAGAAGAGCAGATTAACGGCTGAGCGAATCGAGCAGCGCTGGCTGACACAGGCTTTTAAGTTGGCCAATAGACCGTCCGCCGGCACGTCCGTGCAAATCGCGGCGGGGTCGTATTGTGCCGACAATCCGGCGATTTTCCCTGCGTCAATACCGCCGGTCAAGCGCGCATGGCTGGCCAGCAACTCCCGTAATGTGCCCAGCACGGTGTCTCGATCGGTACTGCTGGATGGTACGATCCGGACGGTATTGGCCAGCGCGTTGGCGATCCCCGCCGCTCCCACTCGATATTGGCTAGCCATCTCCGCGATGTCGTCCGCCGTTACGAGTGGCCGCAGATGTGTGTCCCGCAAATGTTCCTGCCAAATTTCCTGCCGCCGCCGCATAGTCTGTCGCCGGAAGGGAATGTTATATGCAAATCGCCGCAAAGATGATTCTTCGATCGCGTCGATGTCATTGCTAATCCAGATGACCTGCGCCGTACACCGGTCCAGAAAGTCATTGAGCCAGCTCTTACCGGATATGCTATTTGTAGTTTTATCCGCTGAGGGGCTGTTTGATGATCCTTGTAGATTCAGCAATTCGTCTGCCTCATCAACGATCACAATGCATTTTTCAGCCTGGTAGGCCGATGTAACCGCCTCTACCGCCACGCGACCACTTTGTAGGTTGGCCGCCTTCGCATGCTCGACAAAATACGCCAACTTGCCGCACGCGCTGGCTAGTGCCTTCGCGAATTCCGTTTTGCCACAACCGGGGACGCCGTGCAGTAGGATATGGCACGGCTGTGGGGCGCTTAACAGCCCGGATACAATCCGCACCGCCTCCGTCGAAACACCGAACTGGTTGGTGGCATAGCGTGCCGGGGAAGCCGGCGAGGCCAGCGTCAGCGCCAGCGATTCTTCCCCCAACCCAATGAGATGATCCCGGATGTCCTGCGCCAGCTTATAGAAGTCATCCTTCGACCAGTTATCCGGCACGTCGATGATGCCGGCGCGTACCAATCGCCCCTTGCGTCCGGTTAGCTGCGCAACGCGGATAATTGATACGTCGGTGAGAATACAGATCAGCTCGCGTTTCTCCTGCACCGTAATCGTTTTACAGAAAGCCGCGAACTCATATTCCAACGAATAGCACAGCACAACCGACAACAAGGCCAGTTCATCATCGTCCAGACCGAATAAACGCTGCAAATCCGACATTCTTGAGGAAATGGTCGTGCCCGTGTCAGCCTTTGGCTGTTCCGCTCCTGCTCGCGTTACACATGCCTTCAGCAGTCGCTCAACGCTCGCGTGGTCCGCGCCCCCCTTGCTGGACCCAGAAGACGCGAGACTGATACTAATGATCATGGCCAATTCAGCGACGTCCAGTCTTTCAATGGGTTCAGTAAAGAGCGGTGCCATTTGCGAGACCTTCTTCCCTGCCCGAGCGGCTTGTAGTCGTCGAACAAACCAGATCACCAGGGTACGGTCCGCTTGCGGCATGACCGAAAGCACAAAGCGTAGCAGCGCCAGTGTCAACTCGATACGTCCCAGCAACCGCCCGGCATATAGCAACAACTGCCGCTGCAACGGAAACTTACCCTTCACGGATGAATTCCGAATGTTTCCATCAAAGAAAAGATACCGATTACGACACCTCATGCGCTATTCCTCCTGATTGGTTGCGTGCGACCAATCTATCAACTGGTGAGAGTCATTGCGTGACCGTCAAAAAAAGGGTAAAAGATTTTTTGACGGTCACGTTTTGGCCGTCACCACCCTGTATGTTGGAGGCATGCGCATGCAAAAGAACAAATCGCAATTCAAGCGTCTGATGGCGTTGGTGGAGTTGATCCGGGAGCAAAAACGTCCGGTCAACTGCCTGATCCTGGGCGAAGACGAGTTCTGGGGCGTTTCCCAGAAGACCGTCCAGCGGGACATCGAGTTTCTACGCGATCAGATGAACGCCCCGATCGCCTATGACCGCGAGCGCAAGTCGTACTATTTCACCGAGGCGACCTGGTCCATGCCGGCCCTGGTGGTGACCGAGGGCGAGATTCTCTCCGTGCTGCTGGCCTCGCGCGTCCTGGAGCAGTATCACGGCACGCCTGCGGCGGCCAACCTGCGGGAGATCTTCGATAAGCTGGCCGAGATGCTGCCGGACAAGGTCAGTATCCCGCCGGAGAACCTGTTCACGCGCTTCTCGTTCCGCGGCCCCCCCGCCCGGCCGGTCACGCCGGAAGTCTGGTCCACCGTAATCCAAGGGCTGAGTGCGCAGAAGACCGTGCGGCTGCGCTATCGTCCCTTCGATGCCGAGAAAGCCGAGGCCGGCAAAGAATCGCGGGTCAACCCGTACCATATCGCCAATCTACAGGGAGAGTGGTACCTGTTTGGCGTGCATGACGGCTATTCGGATGTTCGACAGTTCGCCATGGCCCGCATAGAGCAAGCCGACCTGACCAAGGATGGTTTTCAGGTTCCGGCTGACTTTGATCCCGAAAAACTACTGGCTGATACCTTCGGGCGCTTTTCCGGCAACAACGAGTCGCATCTGGTGCGACTGCTCTTTGCAAAAGAGGTGGCGCGCTGGGTAGAAGAGCGCGAATGGCACCCTAAACAGACCATCCGAACCCGCCGCAGCGGTGAGGTCGAATTGTCCTTCCCGGCCAAGGGGCTGTACGAAGTCCAGCGCTGGGTGTTGTCGTGGGGTCGCGTGGTTAAGGTGCTGGGTCCAAAGGCCTTGTGTGATGCTGTGCGTGAAGAGGTTAGGATGATGGCATCAACTGTGGGTTGAAGAGAGGATATCCCCATGCACCGCTCGATCTCCAAGTCCAAGTATCTGGCCGGCCTGCAGTGCCCCAAACTGCTCTGGTCGCACTACCATGCCAAGGAGCAGATCCCCGGGCCGGA
>CAYSHQ010000309.1:0-3424 GCA_964430835.1 uncultured Lentisphaerales bacterium | reverse complement strand
GCGATGCCCTTGGCCAGCTTGTCCTTGTAGGAATGACACCGCTCCAGCAGCCCCATGGGCGTCACCACCGACAGCAGCCACGCGAGTTCGGTCACCTCCGGCACGTCGCTCTGCCGGAAGAAGACTGTGCGCTGCGGATCCAGCCCGCAGGCGAGGAAGTCCAACGCCACGGCCTGGGTGTCCTCCCGCAATTGGGTGGCGTCGCTGACGGTGGTCAGCGCGTGGTAGTTGGCGATGAAGAGAAAGGTCTCGCCCCGCTCCTGCAGTTGCAGGGCGGGTTGCATCATGCCAAAGTAATTGCCCAGGTGCAGCTTGCCCGAGGGCTGGATGCCGGAAAGTATGCGCATGCGGTCTCCTGCCAAAAAAACAGGCCCGCATCATAGCCCACCCGGCTACGCGTCACAAGTCAGGTTTCAACATCCGGTGTTGACGCCACCGCCGGTAGCAGGTACGTTCTTTGCGGCTTGTAGAGCGCGCTTATTCCTTCTGGTGGAATCATTATGGATGAAACGAGAAAAAAGGAGCCGATGATTGGCTGGTATCGGCTGCTGGGGCTGGGGCTGGTGCCGCTGCTGATTTTTGCGCTGCTGAGCCTTTCCACCTATGACTGGCGGGATATTGACTGGATGCAGTCGCCGCCGAATACGCCACCGGCCAATCTGATCGGTCTGGCCGGGGCGTGGGTCGTGTTTTTTGGCTATCACCTGCTGGGGTTTGGGCTTTGGCTGATGCCCTTTTGGCTAGGCGTGGCGGCCGTGCTGCTGATTTTTGACTGCGCGGCGGATCTATGGCGGCGCGTGGGCTGGAATCTGCTTTTCCTGCTCGCCTTGTGCGCGGTGTTGCAACTGGCTAGTGGCGTACTGGGCAGCTGGCTGGACGAATACAATCTGGGGCCCAATGCGGGCGGGGCCTTCGGCTACTGGTTGATGACCTGTACGCTGGAGCGGTGGTTGAGTCCGGTGGGTGGGGGGATTCTGGCTGTGGCGCTGTTGCTCTTTGCCGGGGTCATGGCCGTTGGCCCGGTTCGTCTTGTGACGGCGGCGCGCGGGGCCTGGCAGGGGTGGCGCGCGTGGCGTGCGCACCGGTCTGAAGTGGCGCAGCAGCGGGCGGCGGTGCAGGCGGAGCAGAATCAGGTGCAGGCGGAGCAGGATGCTGCCAAGGCGGCGGAGCAGGGGTTTGCCGGACGCAGTGCACGTGTGCGGACGGAACCTGTGGCGCGGCGCGAGCGGAAACCCGCGGTGGCCGAGCGGGCGACGGCACCTGTCCCGGCCGTTGCAGAGGACGTTGGCGCCGTCGCGGCGGCCAAGACGGCGGCGGAGGAGGAGCGGCGTATGGAGCTGCGCCGTCGCGCGGAGGAGGCGCGTGCGGCCAGCCGTCAGGCGGCGGAACAGGCCGCCCGGGAGACGGCTGCCCGGGAGACGGCGGAACGCCGCGCTGCCGAACCCGTGGAGCGCAAGCTCGAGAGCACCCCGCGCAAGTCGGCCCCCGCCACCGCACCGCTGGAGTCGGGTGTGGCCGCTGCACCTTTTGCCGGGTATCGCCTGCCGGACATTGCCATGCTTGATCCGATTCCGGCCGGGGATGCGGTCCACGGCGATATGGCGGCCATGTCCAAGCTGCTGGTGGATACCTTGGCCCAGTTTAATCTGCTGGTGGAAGTCACGCATGTGGAACCCGGCCCGGTGGTGACCCGCTATGAGTTGCTGCCGGCGGCGGGCATCAAGGTCGAGCGGATCGCCCAACTGGCTAACACGCTGCAGATGGTCCTTAAGGCCACTAGCCTGCGCATCCAGGCCCCGGTGCCGGGGAAAAATGTGGTGGGTGTCGAGGTGCCGAACCCTAAGGCGCGCATGGTGACGCTGCGCGAGATCCTGCAAGGGGGGGCTTGGACCACGAACAAGATGGAGATTCCGCTGGCGCTGGGTAAGGACGTCGGCGGCGCGGATATGGTCTTCGATCTTGCCAGTGCGCCGCATCTGCTGGTGGCGGGTGCCACTGGCTCCGGTAAGAGCGTCTGCCTCAATGCGATCCTGGCTGGCTTGCTGATGTCGCGTCGGCCGGATGAACTGCGGTTGCTGCTGGTGGATCCCAAACGTGTAGAATTCCCCCCCTATAACAATCTGCCGCACCTGCTCGTGCCGGTGGTCACGGACGCCAAGAAGGTGGCGTTTGCCCTGCGTTGGGCCATCGCGGAGATGGATCGCCGGTACAAGATGATGCAGGTCGCCAAAGTGCGCAATATCGTGAGTTTCAATTCACGGGCCGTTACCCAGCAGGTGGAGCTGCCGCTGGATGGCATGGCCGCTGCCGGCGCGGAGACGGCCCTGCCCGCCAAAATGCCCTATATCGTGATCGTCATTGATGAAGTGGCCGACCTGATGATCACCGTCGGCCAGGAGATCGAGCAGAGCATTACACGCCTCGCGCAGCTTTCGCGCGCCGTGGGTATCCATATGATCCTCGCCACCCAGCGCCCTTCTGTGAATGTGATCACCGGTACGATCAAAGCCAACTTCCCGGGACGTATCGCGTTCCAGGTCGCACAGAAAACAGACAGTCGTACAATCCTGGATCAGTCCGGCGCGGAAACCCTGATTGGCCGCGGCGATATGCTCTTTCTGAACCCCAAAAACGGGCGCTTAATCCGCTCGCAGGGCGCGTTGGTGAACGACGGCGAGATCGTGCGTCTGACGGACTTTATCCGCTCGCAGGCGGGTGCCTCCTTCGATCTCTCCCTGTCGAACAAGCTGGAAAAAGTGGTGGAATCATCGGGGGATGAGGATGATGCGGACGAGCCAGGCGCGGGCGCTGCGGCGGGTGGCGGCCTGGCTGCCGGCGAAGGGGAAGATGGCGCAGACGAGGAGCTGATCCAGCAGTCCATCCAAGTCATTCGCGATACGCGGCGGGCCTCCACCTCTTCGCTGCAGCGCCGGTTGCGCATCGGCTACACCCGTGCCGCCCGAGTGATGGACATCCTGGAGGAGCGCGGCGTGGTCGGCCCGACCCGCGGCGCGGAGCCGCGCGAGATTCTCATTGATCTGGATGCCGGGCTGCCCAACACCCCGGATGGCGCCGAGGCGCCCCGGGATGCGGCGAAGGACGAACCATAGGCGGGCGGGCGCCGGCGGATTCCGCCGGACAGGCCCAGCAGGAACGGCAGAGCGGGAGGGGGAGCATGTCACTCGGAGCGACATTACGGTTGGAGCGCGAGAAGAAGGGGGTGACGGTTGCGCAGGTGGCCGAGGCCACGCGCATGATGTCCCAGATTGTCGAGGATCTGGAGCGGGATGATTTCCGGCGGATCGCGGCGCCGATCTACGGGCGCGGGTTCATCAAGCTCTATGCGGAATTCCTGTCGCTGGAGGCTGAGCCGCTGATCCGCGAGTTCATGGAGATCTACACCGGGACGCGCACGCCGCAGGTG
>CAYSHQ010000308.1:0-3433 GCA_964430835.1 uncultured Lentisphaerales bacterium | reverse complement strand
GTTGCGGCAGGGGACTGCTGCTGGCGCAACCCCGGAGTACGGAAAGGCAGACAGGAAGGCGTCTTATGAATAGAGCGATACGTACCAGCCTGATGGCATTGACTGTGGTGGCCGGGTTGGCCGGTGGGGCCATGGCCCAGGCGGAGGGGGGCGCGGCCGCGCCGGCCCCGACACCGTTGCAGGTGCAGAACGAGGTCACGCTGATTCACCTGATCAAGTCGGGTGGATGGGCCATGTGGCCGCTCGGGGCCTGCTCCTTCGCCACGATCCTGCTGACCCTGTTGAACTTCCAGCGCGTGCGACGCAGCAAAATGGTGCCGCAGGCGCAGGTCGCGCAGATCCTGGGCGTAGCCGCCTCAGGCGACGCGCAGCAGGTCTGGCAGGCGAGCACGGCAAGCGAGACGTTCTTCACCCGTGGCCTGGTGGCCGGCCTGAAGCAGTATCGCGTGGAGGATCCGCTGGGTTCCCGCAAAAAGATGGAGGAGGCCATCTCGGAGACCGTCGGCCGCGAGGAGACGCGCTACGCCTTCTATGTGAACTTCCTGGCGCTGCTGACCACGATGGCACCCATGTGGGGGCTGCTGGGGACCGTCAGCGGCATGATCGGGGCCTTCTCTAAGATCGGCGGCGGCGGCATGGGTAAGCCGGAAATGCTGGCCAAGAACATCTCCGAGGCGCTGGTCTGTACGGCCACCGGCCTGCTGATCGCCATTGCGGCCATGGGGTTCTATTTTCTCTATCGCAACATTCTCAACACCGTGATCAAGGATGCGGAGAGCGGCTATAGCGAGATCCTCGATGCCATGATGGGGCAGGGGAACGCCACGTTTGCTGAGTCGGCGACAGATCGCACGAGCGCGCATCCGGGGACCGGGAGCATGCTGTAACAGCAGGTTGTTGGCATGAAAGTCAAAAAGACACATGAGATTGAGGAGGCGCGCGTCGAGCTCGTCCCGCTCATTGACTGCGTCTTCCTGCTGCTCATTTTCTTCATGTGCGCGGCCACGATGACCAAGGTCGATGCGCCCACGGAAGTGCAGTTGCCCATTGCGTCCAATGGTGCCGAGCAGAAGGACCCGGAACGGCGCGGTACCGTCAATGTCGTGCCGATCGGCGGGCGCACCCCCGGCGGCGAGTTCTCGACGGAGGACCGTCCGTTTCTGGTATTCGGTAAGTTGGTCGGCGACGAGGGGCTGCAGGAGGCCATGACCGAGCACCGCAAGACCGAGCCCAACATGCGCCTCTACCTGCGGGCCGACCGCACCGTGAAATTCGCGCTGGTCAAACGCGCCATGACGGCCTGCGCGGCAGCCGGTGTTTCGGATGTGATCTTTGCCACCTATGAACACGATATTTACCTGAAGGATGGCGGTAAATGAAAGTCGGCAGCGGTTCGCACGTTAAGAACGCGGAGATTGATCTGGTCCCCATGATCGATACCGTGATGTTTATGCTCATCTTCTTCATGCTGACCACGCGGCTGGGGCAGAAGGAAGTGGACTTGGGGATCACGCTGCCAGGCATGCTTTCGCAGTCCGGCCCGGTGGATATGCCCGATGAGCAGGTGATCGAGGTTGATTCCAAGGGGATTGTCTCGCTGAATGGCCGCATGTTTGAGGGGAAGAACCTGCCGGAACTGGTGAAGACGCTGGTGCGGTACCGCTTGGCCTCCGAAGGCGCCAAGTCCAAGTGCATGATCACCATCATGGCGGACAACAGCGTGGACTATGAGCGTGTGGTGGATGTGATGAATGCCTGCGCCGGCGCGGGCATCAAGGATGTCACCTTTGGCTCGGGCGCGAGTTGAGGCGCCGTCGCGATGGGGGAGGAACGCTCATGAAATGGCTACGGGAATGGCGGGCACGACGGAAGAAGCCAGCGAGTCTGGCTACGGAAGTCAGTCGCAGCTTTTTTGCGAGCCTCGTGTTCCATGGCATCCTGCTGCTCGTTGCCGCCGTCTTTGTGATCAGTCATATCTTTTATAACCGCGAATCGACCTTCACCGGGCAGCCGCCCCCCACCAAAAGTTATGAGCCGCGTAAGGTGGAGCTGAAGGTCAAGGTGACGCGGCAGCAGCGCAGCTCCAGCCGTCCCTCCATGGCACCGCGCCTGGTGGCCGCTAAGGAGTCCACCCATCTGGCACTCCCCGAGATCAAGATGGATGCGAAGCTGGTAACCACCACGTTCCAGCCCAAGTTCAAGGCGGTGACGGGGCGCGGGTTGGGCGCCGGGCTGGGGACCGGCTACGGCACGTCTGGCTTTGGTGAGGGGGTCTCCTCGGTGAACTTCTTCGGCATCCAGACGAAGGGCGAGCGCATTGCCATTCTGGTGGATGTCTCCATCAGCATGGTGGAGCCCGAAAAGGGGGGCGTGGCGGGGTACATGCGCGTGAAGGAGCGCGTGAATGACGTAGTCTCCGCGCTCAAGGATGGCACGCTCTTCAACGTGGTCGCCTTTGCGGACGGCTGCTCCACCATGGAATCGAAGATGGTCTTTGCCAGCAACGAGACGCGCAAGAAGGCGAAGCAGTTCTTGGCGCCTTTCAACTCCTCGGAGACGAGCCTGGGGTTGGATGCCGGCAACTATGCCGGCGGGATCGGTAAGCCGGCGGCCGGCGGTACCACGCGGCTCGATCTGGCGATTGGTGCCGCCATGCGCGATGGCGCCGACACCATCCTGGTGATCAGTGATGGCTTGCCGGAGGTACGCAAGAACTCCGATCCGGCGCAGCAGCAGGCCTTCCAGCAGCAGATGGATCAGTGGCAGAAACAGAACGCCGGCGCGATTGCCGCCGCACAGCAGCAGGCTGCGGTCTACGAGCGGGCGGCCGCCGCCATCGCGCCGCCGCCGCCGCGGCAGGTGTGGGTGCCGCCGACACCGGCGCGTCCGCCCCGGCCGCCTTCGGCCGCGCCAAAAGGGGTGATCCGCGAAGGGCAACCGCCGCCTCGCGGCGATCCCGGCGATCCCGGCGCGCCTGCCCAGCCTGGCCACTGGACGACGGTGCAGGACCCGGCCCCCGCGCCGCCGGGCATGGCCCGGCCGGCCATGCCGCAACCCCCGGCTATGCCGCCGCCCGGTAACTGGAAGATCCCGGACTTTGTCGAGCACGTGAACCTGATCTATGAGGCGGTCTATAAGAAGAATGGGCTGAAAATGCCCCAGATCAGTTGCATCGGCTACCAGATCGACAAGGACGGCGGCGCCTTCATGAATGACCTCTCGCGCCAGTTCAAGGGGCAGTACCGGCTGGTGCGGAAGATGAAGTAGGACGCCAACGGATACGCGAACGCCCCGGTTACTTAGGCTGGCTGTAGCAAGGGCTTTGTGGTAAGCGCAGAAGCCGCTCTTGTGTATGCTAAAAGCGGTGAGGTGTTGGCGGGCAGAGGGTTTGGACATGGGCAGGATCGGTGCAGACCATTAATGTTGGCCACAA
>CAYSHQ010000307.1:0-3439 GCA_964430835.1 uncultured Lentisphaerales bacterium | reverse complement strand
GGCGCGTAGAGGCATTGACAAAGACCGCCGCGGAATCCACCTCCTGCAAGAACTGCTTGGCGTGGCGCTCGTCCTGCGTCACGATCGCATCGGAGTGGCGCGAGCCGTAGCGGTTGATGTGCGCCATGGCGGCCGCCAGATCCGGCACGATGCGCACGGCCAGGATGAGCTCCAGGTATTCGGCATACCAGTCTTCCTCGCTGGCGGCGTGGAAGGCCGGGACGATCTGGCGGCTGGCCTCGTCGGCGCGCACTTCGACTTGGCGGCGGGCGCACATCTCGGCCAGACGCGGCAGGAAGTCAGGTGCCATCGCGGCATGCACCAGCAGCGTCTCGGCCGCATTGCAGGTGCCGGGGCGCTGGCACTTGGCATTCTCGATAATCTGTAAGGCCATGTCGAGGTCGGCGGCCTGATCCACAAAGACGTGGCAGACCCCCTTGTAGTGCTTGAGCACCGGGACGCGGGACTGCTCCACCACGGCGCGAATCAGCGATTCGCCGCCGCGGGGGATGACCACATCCACGCGGTCATCCATCTGCACGAGATGGCGCACAGCGTCGCGGTCCGTGGTGGCGATCAGTTGCACGGCGTGCAAGGGGAGCCCGGCCTTCTGTCCCCCCTCGGCCAGCGCCGCGGCAATGGCCTGATTGGAATGGAAGGCCTCCTTACCGCCGCGCAGGATCACGGCATTGGATGATTTAATGCAGAGTACGGCCGCGTCGGCGGTGACGTTGGGGCGCGATTCGTAGATGATGGCCACCACGCCGATTGGCACGCGGCGCTTCTCGATCACGAGCCCATTGGGGCGGACGCACTTGGAGAGGCGCTTACCGACCGGATCCGGCAGGGCTGCCACTTCGCGCACGCCCTGAATCATGGCATCGAGGCGCGCGGTGGTGAGCGTTAGGCGGTCGACCAGGGCGGCGGCGAGGCCGGCTTCTCGCGCGGCCGCGATGTCGAGGACGTTTGCGGCCTGGATCTCGGCCCAGCGGTTAGCCAGTTCCTGTGCCATGGCGGCCAGGATGGCATTCTTGCGGCGGGAGGAGAGGTTGATCATCTGGCGACTGGCGGCCAGCGCCTGATCGCCCAGGGTACGGATTTCGGCATGTAAACTCATGCCGCGAAAGTCTGGCCGGTCCGGTGGCAAGTGTCAAGCCTTGGTCCTGGAACTGCGGAAGATTGGGGGGGGTGGATGCTTGGAAGGATGGGGAAGAGGTGTTAGGTGTTAGGTGGTAGGTGGCCATTCATCGCTTGCAATTCCCCTCCTGCCGTTTATATTTGAGGCGTTGGCAAAACCCGAGGAAAAGCCGGGCATCAGGCTTCAGGAAGCCAGAGATCAGGCCGGAAACGACTCCTGAACCCCGAACCCTCCGCTTGCAAAACCGGGAGTTTTGCAAGCGCCTCATTTGCTTGCCGTGGGGGCGCGCACCGGGCTGTCGGAGAGTCCACCGCACTTGCGCCGGGTCACGGCGGGGCTGTTTGGCTGCCGTCACAACCATTTGCCAACGAGGGAGCACGTGATAACCCATGAAGTCTAGCGATATCACTCAAAAGGCGCACAAACTCATTCAACCATTTCGCATCACAAATGGAGATAAGTTTCGCCTCAACGATTTTGATCCAAGCGAGACGCTTGACCTCAACGCCGAGGATAAGCCACGTGTTAAGGAGGCCTTGGCCGCAGGCGTGGCATTGCTGGCTGAACAGCAGGACATGCTCTATGCGCGGAGCTGCTGGGGGGTGCTCCTCATCTTTCAAGCGATGGATGCGGCGGGCAAGGATGGAACAATCAAACACGTCATGTCCGGCATCAATCCACAAGGATGCCGGGTTTCCTCATTCAAGGCGCCGACGAGTGATGACCTGGATCATGACTACCTGTGGCGCTGTGCGAAGGTCCTGCCCAGCCGAGGCGAGATCGGCATCTTCAACCGCAGCTATTATGAAGAGACGCTGGTTGTTCGCGTGCACCCCGAGCTGCTTGCCAAGCAGAAATTGCCGCCCGAACTCGTCACCCCGGACATCTGGAAAGATCGCTTTCAGGATATACGCGGCTTTGAACGCTACTTGACGCGAAACGGCATCATCGTCCGGAAGTTCTTCCTTAACGTTTCGAAGAAGGAGCAGAAAAGGAGATTCCTTGAACGCATTGAGAACCCGGACAGGAACTGGAAGTTCTCGACGGCCGATGTGACGGAGCGCGACAATTGGGCCGCCTACATGGAAGCGTACGAGGATATGATCCGGAACACCGCCACAGAGGACGCGCCCTGGTATGTTGTGCCGGCGGACAACAAGTGGTTTACACGCCTCGTGGTGGCAGCCGCAATCAACGAAACGCTGAAGTCGTTGCACTTGGCGTACCCGGAGGTCAGTAAGGAAGAACGCAGGGAACTGATGGCCGCCCGCAGGGCGCTGCTCGCAAAGAAATAACGCCGCACGCTGCAGCCCAGTAGTTACGAGAAGTGTTGGTGGGATTGACAGGTCCATCGGTTTCTGCCATGCTCCATCACATTGCTGTTCCAGACCGGCTTCGGCATGTTTTCGACCTGTGTGGGTCGGTACCGACCGGGGGGGATGAAAAGAGATTTCTTATCACTCTCTGTGATCTCGTGAATCTCGGTTACCTCTGTGTCCTTCCCCATCCTACACGCAAAAACGTGTATCGAGATCGGAAAGGGTCTAAACCATGCGGCTATTTTCTGCCGATATCGCCATTTCCCTGGTGGACGATGCTTTTATATTCGCGACGCAGAATGAGCCCGCCCCGCTTGTCGCCCCCGCCTATATTGCGTTCCAGAAAGGCACCAAAAGGATCCTAGCCCTAGGCAATGAACCCAGGGCTGACCAGAATGTTTCCACCAATGAACGCTCGCTGGGATTGATGCCATCGCTCGTGCGATTGACCGAGCGAATCAAGACTGCCATCCGCTCCCTCCCTAATGACAAACAATATCTGCTGTCCCGGACCACCATCCATGTGACCGGCATGGCCGCGCACATTCCAGGGCTGGCACCCGCACTCGTCGCGCAACTCGGCTACGCCGTGAAACCTTTCGACGCCTCCATCCATCCGTCTATCGAGGGATGCAAGACCGTGATGAAGGAATTGTCCGCTCTGTCCAAGGCCAGGGGGCCTTACTAAAACGATCGCAGACTCTAACAAAGCCGCCACCGGTTTCTCGCGTTTATCCAGCATGCAGGCCGCCAGCGGTTGCCCCGTTTTCTCATCCTGTCCCACCTGCCGGACGCCAACCTGCTGCTATACGCCTACGACAAGACAAGTCCATTCCACACGAAAGCGAAGCAATGGTGGGAGCAATGCCTTTCGGGAGCGGAACCCGTTGGACTTACTCATCCTGTTGTTTTCGCATTCCTCCGCATCGCCACGAATGCGCGGGCTTTCGTGTCGCCCCTGACGCTCTTCAAAGCCGACGCC
>CAYSHQ010000306.1:0-3448 GCA_964430835.1 uncultured Lentisphaerales bacterium | reverse complement strand
GGGGGGCACGCCCTGCGGCTGCGTCCGTCCATTGTTTCACAACCCGCGCCAGCTCCTCAAGATGTACTGGCTTGGAGATGTAATCGTCCATGCCGGCGCTCTGGCAGTTCTCGCGGTCGCCCTTCAGGGCGTTGGCCGTCATGGCGATGATCGGGATCCGTCCGCTATGTTGGAAGGGGGGGCCGCTGATCTCGCGGGCCCGGATGCGGCGGGTGGCTTCCTCGCCATCCAACTCCGGCATCTGGCAGTCCATGAGAACCAGGTCAAAGCGATCCGCCTCCAGCGCGGCCACGGCTTCGCTGCCATCGTTGACGGCGATAACCTGAGAGAAACCGAGCTTCTGCAACTGCCGGATGGTGACGAAGCGGTTGACGGGGTTGTCCTCGGCCAGTAGGAGACGGGCGGGGTTTGGTGGGGGGGGCGGTGTGGCGGGTTTGACAGGAGCGGGCACGTGCAGGGGTGGTAGGCGGGATTGCAGCAGTGCCAGCGGCGGCAGTCTGGCCGGGATCTCGAACCAGAAGGTGGAGCCATGGCCGAGTTCGCTGCTCACGCCAATGCGGCCGCCCATCAGTTCCACAAAGCGGCGGGAGATGGCCAGCCCCAGGCCGGTCCCCCCATATTTGCGCATGGAAGAGGCGTCGCCCTGGGCAAAGGGTTCAAACAGACGTTTTTGCATATCCGGGGCGATACCAATACCGGTGTCGCGCACCTCGGTGCGCAGCCAGTGGGACCCATCCGGCCGGAGGAAGGGGCGTATGCGCAGCTCAATGGTGCCCTGCTCCGTGAACTTCACGGCATTGACCAGGAGGTTCAGCAGCACCTGCCGCAGCCGCCCCGGATCACCCTCGATCTTGCGCGGCACATTCGAGGCGACGGCCACGCGCAACTCCAGCCCCTTGGCGGCCACGGTCTTGTCCAGCAGTCGTACGGCATCCGCCACGACCTCGCCGACGTCAAACGCATCCTGGAGCAGCTCGAGTTTGCCGGCTTCCACCTTGGAAAGGTCCAGGATGTCATTGATCAGCGTCAACAGCGCCTCGCCGCCGGCGCCGATGGTGCGGACATACTCTTTCTGTTCTGCGGAGAGCGGTGTTTGCAGCAACAGTTCGGCTATGCCGAGCATGGCATTCATCGGGGTACGGATCTCGTGGCTCATGTTGGCCAGGAATTCGCTCTTGGCCTTGTTGGCGGCACCGGCTTGCCCGGCGAGGGCGTTGGCCCGGGCTGTGGCATCTTGCAGCTGGCGGTTACTTTCGCGGAGATCCTCCTCGGCCAGCTTGCGTTCGGTGATGTCCGTGCTGGTGCCGTGGTACCCCTGCAGCGTGCCATCCGCCTGCCGCAACGGGAGCCCGTTAATGGCGAGCCAGAGGAGGGTGCCGTCGCGGGTTTGCACGGGGGCGACAAAATCGTGGAACGGCTCCTGCCGGGCAAACATGGCCTGCACGCTTTGGGTGAAGGCTGGCCGACCGTCGGCCGGGTGCCAGTCGTACAGATGCATGCGGCCGAGCACCTCTTCCGGCGGGTATCCCAGAATCTGCGCCATCAACGGGCTGACAAAGGTATACACCCCTTGGGCGTCTACTTCCCAGGTGATCGTGCGGCTCTGTGCCGTCAGTTGCGCAAAGCGCTCCTCGCTCTGCTGCAACCCCCGGGTTCGTTCCGCTACCAGCTGTTCCAGGTTTTCACGCCGGCGGATCAGCACATGCATGATGATGCCCAAGGCCAGCGTGAGCCCCGCCCCGGCGCAGCCGACCAGCCAGCTCAGGCGCAGCGGGTGCTGCAGGACGAAGTCGGCGCTGGCATGAATCGTGATGGCGAAGACCTTGCCGAAGGCAAACAGGGGGCGTATCGTAGTAAGTTCTGGCGGTGCCGATGGCAGCATGCGCCCGGCCGATGTCAACGGTTCCGGCGGTGCCGTGGGGCGCAGCAGGGAGAGCTCCAGGCTTGTTGCTTCGTCGGCCGGCAGATTTTTCAGGAGTTGTTCCATGCGCAGAGAGGCCAGGGCAAAACCGCGCGGGAACGTTCCAGCCTCCTTACCGGGCACGGGGACGAAGAGCAGCAGGCTCTTCTGGCGTTCGGTCTCCTGCACCAGTACCACGGGATCTGTGGCCGTAGGGAGCCCTGTGCGCGCGGCCTCCTCCAAGGCGGCCCGGCGTACGGGCTCCGAACCTAGATCATACCCTCGGGCCCGTTCATTACCGGTCAGCGGCGCAATCTGTACGACCGGATAGTAGGTGTCGCGGCCGTGGGCTGGCTCCGCCTTGCCATGCTCGTTCTTCTGCCAGATGGCAAATCCGGTCATGCCGCTGGCGACCACTGCTGCTTCAAACTGCGCCTGCTCCGCCGCTGGTACGCGGAAGATCCACTCCCATGCCTGCACCGTCGGGTTCCGCACCAGATAGCGGGTAAAGGCTGCGAAATCGTCGGCGTTTCGCAGGGGGGCATATTGGAAGAAGCTGGCCAGGCTCGCCAGTTCCACCTGTTCCGCGATGCGGAAGGCTTCCGTCACGGCATCCGCCCGGACCGTGGCCAGTTGCTGGAAGCTGCGGGCGCGGCTCCGTTCCTCACTGGCGCGGACCACCCAGGTCACAAATAGGGTCAGGGTCAGTCCGAAAGCCAGGGCCAGGGCCGGTTCCACGTGCCACATCCAATGGGGTGGCACGCCGGCCTGCCGCGACCGCCAGTTCAACAGCAGCCGGGCCGCCAGCAGGAGAGCCAGCAACACCAGTGTGCCATAGAGGGCCGGTTGCGCGGCTTGGAAGAGCAACTGGTTCCAGTCGCGTGCCGCGACATCCATCCCCAGCAGGGCCGTCATCTGGCGGGTGTGTGGGTTTTTGAGCGGGATGAGGGCGGAGATCCTGGTCCCCCAGCGGTCGGTTAGCGGCCCTTCGACCACGCTTTTTTCGCTCGCGTATACCCGGCGCAATCCGGCTGTCGGCACGTCGAATGCCTGGCCGGGCGGTGTGTAATCGGCGGAACCGACGGGTTCACTGTCCGCGAGGAAGAAGAACTGGCCATTGGGGTGCTGCCCCATGAGATAGAGGAAGCGGCAGTTCGGTAGGGCGGCCCGGGTGGCGCACAGCCCCTGTTTGATGCGCTGATACGCCGGGCTTGCCAGGTCGGCCGCCGTGCCGGTGAGAACCTGGGCCTGTTCCACGTTCAGTGCGCGCGCGACTTGCTCGGTCTGGCGCACCAAGTCAGCGCGCATGGTGCGGTCAGCCCGTGCGACCAGCCACCAGCTCAGCAGCGCCCCGGTTAGCAGGACGGACATCAGCCAGCCGGCCGTGCCCCAGCGCCCGGTCGGCGCGGCGCGAATTTTGTGAAGTTCTTTATCCATACTGTGCCAAGCCAATATGAAACCAGCACTTTTTAAATGCAAGGTGAAAAAATGGGCCTCAAACTGCGGGAGTTGGAAGAATGGAAGATTGGAAGATTGGCCAACCTCGCG
>CAYSHQ010000305.1:0-3450 GCA_964430835.1 uncultured Lentisphaerales bacterium | reverse complement strand
TCTAGCGTAGGACGTTCTGTCGCCTATGTCAAGGGGGCTGAACCCTCTTCCCGCTACTGTGCCGCCTGCCAGGCCTGCCGCACCGCATAGCCGCAGACCGCAAAAGCGGTGCCGACATTCAGCGAATTCTTGCGGCCATAGACCGGGATGCGCACCACGCCATCGACCTGTTCCAGAATCGTAGGATCCAGGCCGAAGCGCTCGTTCCCCAGCACCAAGGCACAGGGAAAGCGCCAGGCGTAGTTCTCAGGCGCCGCCGCAGTGGGCACAGTCTCCAGCGCTACGCAGGCCACCCCTTCGGCGCGCAGCGCGGCCAAGGCATCACCCACGCGCGGCCAGACCTGCCACGCCACCAGCTTCTGCGTCCCCATAGCCGCCTGCGCCACCGCCGCCTGCGCCGGGTCAGCCGTGTACCCGCAGACCCAGACACGTGCCACGCCCAGACACTCGGCCGTGCGGAAGATCGCTCCCAGATTAAAGGCCGAGCGCAGGCAATCCACCACCACGGTAAGCGGCATACTGGCACCCGCTGGTGCGTCGGCGGCTGGGGCATCGGCGTCGAGGATGGTGACATCGGTAACCCGCTGCCGCGCCACCGCGCGTTCCAGCGGCACCAAGAGGGCATCGAGCTGCCGGCGGCTCATCGCCAGATCCGCCAGCGGGGCTAGTTTATAGAGGTGTGGCAGGTGCGGGTGCTTTTCGAGTTCGTAGCGACAGGCCAGAATCGCACGCTGCCGCGCGGCGGGGTCATCCCAGGCGGCTTCAATCGCGCGGGCCAGTTGCCAGGCCACTTGCCAGATGCGTGGATCGTCAGATTTACTTGGCATATTGCGTTCCGGCGGGTCCGTCGGCCCTACCCGACCCAATTGGTCGAGGCTCTTGCAAAACCCTTGGAAAAGTCTCGTGTCAGGGTTCAAGATGCCAAGGTTCAGGCAGGAAACGTCACCTGAACCCCGAACCCTGAACCCTCCGCTTGCAAAACCGGAGGTTTTGCAAGCGCGTCGGTTATACCAACACCCGTCTCGCGGCTCAGGCGGCTCGCTTGGGCCAGCCGCGCACCACTTGCAGGATCTCGCGCACAAACGCGCACTCGCACTCGGCCGGGCACGGCTGCAACTCTCCGCGATGAATGCAGTACCCGAGGCAATCCGCAGAGCCTTCCAAACGCCGCCGAAAAACCGGGCCGGCATACAGATCCACCAACTCCGCGACTTCCAAAGCAAAAGTCGTACCGCACGAATGATTGAACAGGAACAACCCTTCCACCAGAACTTGGAAATGCGCCTGATAGCCAATCAACTCCACGCCAGGATCAGCCAGCAGATCCTCTCGGGTACGCCAAAGCGTACCGCAGCAGGTGCATTGCTTGAACGGCGCGTCTGAGCCCTTCTCTGGCGATCCTGTCATGCGCCACACCCCATCACTTCACGCCCACGCCCGGCAACGCCCCGGCATCCGGCGCTACGACAAACAAGCTGCCATCGGCATTGGAGGCCGCCAGGACCATCCCTTCGGAGATGCCGAAGCGCATCTTGCGCGGTGCCAGATTGGCTACGACCACCACGCAGCGCCCCACCAGGGCCGCCGGCTCATAGCTCTTGCGGATACCGGCAAAGATCTGTCGCAGCGGCTGGCCTTCGCCCAAGTCCACTTGCAAGCGCAGCAGCTTGTCGGCCCCCTCCACCAGCTCGGCGGTCACGATCTTGGCTACGCGCAAGTCCGCCTTGGCAAAGGTATCGTAATCGATGATCCCCTTGGCGGCCCCCTCGGCGGCGGGTGCCGCGGCCGACGGTGCAACGGCGGCCGGGGGCACGGGTTTCGGTGCGGAGGGTGCCGCAGGTTGCGGTGCGGCAGGTGCCGCTGTGGCACTCTGCGCTTCGCGATTTTCCGGACGGCTCTCTTCGATCATCTTCTCCACCTGTTCCTTCTCAAGGCGCTTAGCCAGATATTCGTAGCCGCCCACCGGGCGGTCGGTAATTACCGTAGCGACATCCTCCCAACGATACGGGGCGTCGCCCAGCAACTTCTCCACCTTGGCCACATAGGCCGGCAGGATCGGCTTGAGGTAGATGGCCAGGACGCGGAAGAGGTTCAGCGTGGTGGTCAGCACCTGCCGCGCGGCTTCCGGATCACTCTTGACCAGCGCCCACGGTGCCCGGCTATCAAAGTACTGGTTGGCGCGATCGGCGATCTCGCGCACCTCCACCTGCACGCGGCAGAAGTCACGCGCCTCGTAGGCGGCGGCCACGGCTTCGGCGCGCGCCTGCGCGCTGGCCAGCAACTCCTGGCCCGCGGGGTCGAGCGCACCCATGCGTCCACCAAGGCTCTTGTGCAGCATCTGCGCCCCGCGCGAGGCCAGGTTGGTGATCTTCCCCACCAGGTCGGAATTGACGCGGTGGATGAAATCATCCAGGTTCAGATCCAGGTCATCCGTGGTGCCGTTGAGCTTGCAGGCGTAATAGAAGCGCAGGCTCGCCGCATCCAGGTGGCGCAGATAGGTGCGGGCGCTGATGAACGTCCCCTTGGACTTGCTCATCTTCTCGCCATTCACGGTCAGGAAGCCATGCACAAAGACCTGGTCCGGGCCGCGCAGGCCGGCGCTCTGCAGCATGGCCGGCCAGAAGAGGCAGTGGAAGCGGACAATATCCTTGCCGATAAAGTGATAGAGCTCCGTGGCGGGATTCTGCCACCAGGCTTCAAACGAATCGCCCGTGCGGGTGCACCAGTTCTGCAACGCCGCCATGTAGCCGATGGGCGCATCCACCCAGACGTAGAAGAACTTGCCGGGGTGGCCGGGGATCTCGAAGCCAAAGTAGGGGGCATCGCGCGAAATATCCCAGCCGCGCAGCGGTTCGCCGAACCATTCCAGCAGCTTGTTGGCGACATCGCGGGCCGTGTGTTGCGGCACCCAGGCCTGCAGATACGCGCGGAAGTGCTCCAGCTCCACGAAGAGATGCTCGCTGTCGCGCGTCACCGGCTCGCGGCCGCAGACCACGCAGCGCGCCTCGCGCAACTCCTCAGCGGCATAGGTGGCGCCACAGGCGTCACAAGCGTCGCCGTACTGCCCCTCGGCCTGACACTTCGGGCAGGTTCCTTTGACGAAGCGGTCCGGCAGGAACATGGTGTCGTGCGGGCAATACAACTGCGGCAACTGGCGCGAGACAATGTGCCCACCCTCTTCCAGGGCGCGGAAGATGCGGCTGCTGAACGCGCGATTCTCCTCGCTGTGGGTGGTGTAATAGTTGTCGAAGGCCACTTCGCAATCGGCGAAATCGCGGCTGTGCTGCTGGTGGCTGCGGGCGATCAGCGCCTCCGGCGTGATCCCCTCGTTGCGTGCCCGCACCATGATGGGGGTGCCGTGCGTGTCATCCGCGCAGACATAGAGGCAGTCATGGCCGCGCATCTTCTGGAAGCGCACCCAGAAATCCGTCTGCAGATACTCCACCAGAT
>CAYSHQ010000304.1:0-3498 GCA_964430835.1 uncultured Lentisphaerales bacterium | reverse complement strand
CGACCAACTCCCCGCAGGCGTATGTGGTGAGGTTGACGGTAACCAAGGCCGAACAGAACATCCAGTTCGGGAATGCCGGCACACACTCGGTGACCGACCGGGTAGACCTGGCCGCCTCGGCTTCGAGCGGCCTCCCGGTCTCTCTGACTGTCGCGGATGGACCAGCCAGCATTACCGACGGCGGGGTTTTGCTCTTCCACGGTGCGGGGGCAGTGTGGGTGCACGCCACGCAAGCGGGTGACAGTAACTGGCTGCCGACGGAGGCCACGAATCGGCTGGCAGTGGTGGGCGTCATTACCAATGTGATGCCCGCGTGCGGGAGCATCTACGGGGGCACCCCGCTTACGATCTGCGGTCTCTGGTTGGGGAATGGCACTGATATCACGCAGGTTACCTTGTGCGACATGCCTGCCACAATCCTCTCCCAGAGCGTGCATACGGTTTCGGTGTTGGCCGGGGTCTCTCCGGTGGCCACCACGGCGGCGGTGCGTGTCACATCGGATGGCTTCGGCCAGGTGTGCCTGGCTGGCGGCTTCACCTATCAACCGGTGCCGCCGCCACCGACGGCCTTCCCGGCCTTGGCAATTTCGACCAACCGGTTTACGGCGTGCTGGAGCGCGGCACCAAGCGCGACCAACTATGTGCTGGATGTCGCCCCGGTCAGTTCGTTTGTGGAGCAACTCGCTTCCTATCACAGCCGGAGTCTAGGTAACGTGACCGCCTGTCTGGTGACCGGACTGGTTGACCGGACTACCTATTATTATCGCGTGCGGGCGGTTAACGCCCATGGCTGCAGTACAAATTCCAACACCATGGCCGTCCCGACCGGTGCGAATGTGCCCTATCTCTTGCGCGAAGCGCCCACCGGGGTGGTCAGTGTTGCTTCGGTCGATGCGATTGGCCTGCCGCAACTCATTCATGGCACGAATTTGAACTACGCTATTCTTGCCAATAGTCAGAGCGGTTTGGTAACCGCAGCTGTTTCTGGCACGAACCTGATCTTGCGGTATACGTCTGCACCCACCGGGGGTACCGCCCAGATCATTGTTCGGGCCACGGACGCAACTGGCTATTTCCTGGATGTGGTAGTAACGGTGGTGCTGGCCCCGGCGCCGTGCCTTGTGCTGGATCCCGTTGTTTTCAACCGACAGACGGGGCTCTATGAGCAGAGCGCCTTGGTCTCGAATGTCTCACCGACGCTTGCGGCCCAGGCGGTGACGTTGACGGTGACCAACCTCTCCGGCACCTACCGGCTCTATAATGCAACCGGTTGCGACCTGGCGGGGAATCCTGAGATCCGCTGGACAGGGCTGTTGCCGCCCCGGACGGCCATGCGCTTCCTGCTCGAGTATTATTCGACGAAGCGGGGGACGCCGCCCACCGCGATGGTCTCGGCCTCGCTAAGTCTGGCGGCCCCGATCCAAGAGGCGGTGGGGGCGGTACAGGCGATCGCATGTTTGCACCCCTTGGCGGGGCAGTCGCTGCTGATCGAGTTCCCCGCGATACCGGGGCGTCTCTATTATGTGCAATATACCGATGCACTCTCGAATACCTGGCGGACGGTCTACCCCGGCATTGAAGCACCCGTGAACCGGGTGCAGTGGATTGATACGGGGCCGCCTGGGACCATTTGCCTGCCCGGTTTGGCCCCGGCGCGCTTTTATCGGGTTATCGAGGCAACTCCGTAGTCCGGATGCAATGATATGGATATGCCGGCTAGAATAGTTTTGGTGCTTGCTGTGGTGGCCGGGCTTGCCGGTCTGGACCGGGCCGAGTTTGGCTTCGGCGTGGATGCCACCTCTTATCGCGCGAATTTCAGCTCCGCGGCGTCGCCAGCCCCTTGGCGGCATGACCCGGGGGCGGCCGTGGCGGGTGTTGATCATGAGTATGATGACGGATTCAACCGGGTCGATAGTTCTGGCAATCCAGGCAACACGACAACCTATTGGGGATACCAGAACTGGGAGCAATATGATCCGGCTGGTGATGGTGGCAATGGCACGATTACCATGCAGAGCACACGAACCGTCCTGAATGCGGGGCGGTCGTCCGCCTGGCAGGATGGGCCGCCAGCCGGCCTGACGGCCTACTGGCAGCAGGAACTGGCCGGGGAAGGTGCCTGTGTGCTGGGGTTGCGCGCAGCCCTGCGCTGGCAGCACATCACGGTGGATGAGCGGTCGGGATACGGTTCCACCCTGGCAACCGTCGCCGACCGCTATACGCTGGGTGGGGTGCTCCTGTTCGGGGCACCGTATGAAGGGAGTGCCTCCGGCCCCGGCAAGGTGTTGGGGGATGACCCGGTGCGGACGGAGTCGTCCGTGGCGGGCCCGTCGGTCCAGGTGCGGCGCGCCCTGGCTGGGGAGCGGGTGGCCATGGATTTGGGACCCACACTCTCCTTGGATTTGTCAGAGCGCGTGCGAGTCGTGTTTCTGCTGGGAGTCACCACGGTCTGGCTGCAAAGCCGCTTCACGTATGCGGATGGTGACTGGGATCGTGGCAGCACCACGGATCAGGACTGGCTGGTGGGCGGTGTCGCCGGGCTGGATCTGCAATACCGGTTGGGGGCGAACTGGGGGGGGTTCGGCGGGGCGTCGGCATCCGCGTTGCAGGATTTTAAGCAGCAACTGAATGGACATGCGGCGCGCGTGCAGCTTGACTCGGGGGTGGCAGTACGCGCCGGCCTCTTCTTTCAGTACTAAACGCCCGGCGCCGGGAACGTTGCGATTTCGACGCGTTCGCTGATGGTGTCCGGGTTGGTGTGCACCAGCCGGATGTCTTCGCGCCCGGCTTTCTGGAGCACCGTGCGCAGGGCGCGTTCGGCCAGCACCGGCGAGTTGCACGCGGCACTGAGATGTGCGAGGAAGACGGTGCGCAGGCGTGGGCTCAGCACGCTGGCCAGCAGCTCGGCGGCATCCTCGTTGGAGAGGTGCCCCTGGCGCCCGCGGATCCGTTGGATCACCGTCCACGGGCGTTCAGAACGCTGCAGCATCTCTACGTCGTGGTTGGTCTCCAGGATGAGCGCGTCGCACTCCGATAGCTTGCGCCGGATCAGCGTGGTGGCCATCCCCAGATCGGTGGCGATGCCCAAACGGATCGCGCCTTCGGAGATCACGAACCCCACCGCATCGGCGGCATCGTGGGGGACCGAAAATGGCTCCACCCGCAGCTGGCCAACCAGAAAGGGCGAGCCGGTCTCGAAGATGTTCCAGGAAAAGTCGGCCTGCCGGGCACCTTGCTCGATGCTGGAGGCCGTGGCTTCGTTGGCATACAACGGGATGGCATGGCGCCGCCGCCAGGCTTCCACGCGCTGGCAATGGTCCGTGTGGTCGTGGGTGAAGAGCACGCCGTCAATGCTCTCCAGCGCCACGTTCAGCTGGGCCAAGCGCACGGCCGTCTCCTTGATGCCCAGCCCGGCGTCGATCAGGATGCGCGTGCCGCCACCTGCCACGTACATGCAGTTGCCGCTGCTACCACTGCCTAATACACAAATTTCCACGG
>CAYSHQ010000303.1:0-3504 GCA_964430835.1 uncultured Lentisphaerales bacterium | reverse complement strand
AAGGCAGGGCTGGTCCTGCACTGCCCGGCCTACCACCACACGCCTAGCATCTTCCCAACTTCGCGCCCTTGCGCCTTGGCGTTAGAATCACCTTAACTACTCAAGCACCCGCCCGCCGCGTGTGAGCACCTGAGTAGTGACGCCAAAGAGAGGCTCATCTTACGGTTCTAGGATGATTGGTGCATGCGCGTATTTCGGCGTGAAAAAAAACCGCCACCCTGGCTGCGCGAAGCGCAAAAGGGTGGCGGTGCGACTAGCCCCATAGGCGGCTCGCCGTGCGCTTAGAAGAGGCTTTTGGCCGCGCGGATCACGTCATCGGCATCCGGCAGGAAGGCCTTCTCCAGCACATAGGCCTGCGGCGCGATGCCATCCTTGGCGCCGACGCGCAGCACCGGCGCGTCGAGGGAGTCGAACGCCTCAGCCATGATGCGCGAGGCGATCTCGCCGGTGAAGCTGCCGATGCTGACGCACTGGCTGACTACCACGCAACGGCCGGTCTTGCGCACCGACGTCAGCACGGTCTCCATATCCAGCGGCACCAGCGAACGCAGGTCCACGACTTCGGCGTCGATCTTCTCTTCGGCCAGCTTCTCAGCGGCCTTCAAGCAGTCGGCCAGGGCCGGGCCCCAGGTCACGAGTGTGACATCCTTGCCGGGGCGCTTCACGTCGGCTACGCCCAGCGGGATCAGGTATTCGCCTTCCGGCACCGGTCCCTTGACGTTGTAGAGGAGCTGCGATTCCACGAACATGATGGGGTTGTTGTCACGGATGGCGCTCTTGAGCATCCCCTTGGCGTCGGCCGGGGTGGCCGGGTAGAGGACGTAGAGGCCGGGGATGTGGGTGAACATCGACTCCAGCGTCTGGGAGTGCTGTCCGCCGTACCCCTTGCCGCCACCGACGCTGGCGCGGTAGACCACCGGCACTTCGATGTTGGCGCCGGACATGTAGTGCCACTTGGCGGCCTGGTTGCTGATCTGGTCGGAGGCCATCAGCGCGAAGTCCATGTACATCAGCTCCGCCACGGGGCGCTGGCCGGTCATGGCGGCGCCAACCGCAGTGCCGCAGATGGCGGCTTCGGAGATGGGGGTGTTGAAGACGCGCTGCCGGCCGAACGATTCCAGCAGACCCTTAGTCAGCTTAAACGCGCCGCCGTATTCCGCCACGTCTTCGCCGAAGACGACCACGCGGTTATCGCGCAGCATCTCTTCGGTCAGGGCTTCCTTGATGGCGTCCTTGTAGGTGAGCTGGCCATCCGCGCGCTTGATCGGCGCGAGCGGCTGCAGGAGCTTGGACTCGGCAAAGGCGGCCGGGACTTCGTCCACGCGGGTGTCGGTGTACATGTACTTGATGACATCGCGCGGGTCCGGGTCGGCGGCGACGGCGGCGCGGCCAGCGGCGCGCGCATTGCGGTCGGCGACCTTCTGCTTGAGTGCGGCGAGGGTCTTGTCCGTGAGCACGCCGGCGTCGAGCATTTGCTTCTCGAAGAGCAGGATCGGATCCACGGCGCGCCAGGCGGTCTCTTCGTCCTTGGTGCGGTATTCGTTGCGCGGATCGCTGAGCGAATGGCCGTAGTAGCGGTAGGTATCGAACTCCATCAGCACCGGGCCCTTGCCGGCGCGGCAGAGTTCGGCGGCGCGGTGCATGGCTTCGAAGCAGGCGACCACATCCATGCCGTTGATCTGTTCGGCGTGCATGTTGGTGTCGCTGAAGCCGGCGGCGCGGCGGGCCATGTCGGAGATGCCGGAGACCTCGGCATCGGCGCGGCCGGTCATGCCGTAATGGTTATTGATCAGGGCGTAGACGATCGGCAGGCCGAAGGCATGCTTGCCGGCATAGCGCGGGTCGGTCAACTGCCCCATGTTGGCCCAGTTGAGCGACTCGAGCACCACGCCGTTGGCATAGGCGCCATCACCGGCGAAGCAGCAGGTGACGCGGCCGTTGCGGAAGTAGCGCGCGCTCATAGCTGCGCCCGTGGCGATCGGCACGCCGCCGCCGACGATGGCGTTGGCGCCGAGGTGGCCGACGCGGAAATCGGCGATGTGCATTCCGCCGCCGCGACCCTTGCAGTAGCCGTCTTCCTTGCCGAAGAGTTCGGCGATGGCGCGATAGACGTGGTCTTCCATGGCGGCGTCCAGCAGCGCCTGGCCGCTGCTGTCCTTGCAATCCGGCACGCGCGCCTTGCGCTCGGCGTCGGACATGCCGCGGATGGCGACGCACCCCTTGGCCAGCGAGTCGCCGTGGCCGCGGTGCGTGGAGGTGATGTAATCGTCATAATTCATGCCGGAGCAGCACCCTACGGCCGTGGCTTCCTGGCCGATGGAGACGTGCGTCGGGCCGCGGTAGTCATACCCCGCGCAGGAGGGATAGGCGCCGGTGCGGAGCTTGACGATCATCTCCTCGAACTCGCGGATAATCAGCATGTCCTCCAGCAGATCCACGGCCTGCGGGGCGGTGAGCAGCCCTTTCTTGATTGCGTCCTTGAGGGAGACGTTGTGCTGATAGGCGGGGATCTTGCCGCAATCAAGCACATGCGGCTTGAAGTCCGGCGTCAGGGTGCTGAGGTAGGTGCTCATGGTTCTCCTTTAGGCTGTCGCTGCGTTGTTATCAAACAGCGATGACTTGTACATCTGCGTTTCGAAATTGTGTCAACTCCGCTTCCGGCGCCCGCCGGTCGGTAATCAGGACATCCAGGTCGCTGGCCGTGGCGAAGCGCGCCAGGCTGGCCTTGCCGAATTTGGCCGAATCGCTGAGCAGCACCACGCGCTGCGCATGGGCGATGGCTAACTCCTTGGTAAACGCCTCGGCGGGGTCCGTGGTGGTCAGGCCATCGGCAAAGGAGAGACCCACGGTGCCGACAAAGGCGACGTCAAAATTGGTGGAGGCCAGCACATGCCGCGAGAGTGGCCCCACAAACGTCTGGCTCAGGCGGCGCAATTCTCCGCCTGCCAGGATCACGCGTGGTCCGGCACCGCTGAAGGCGTGCGCGACGCGCAGGGAGTTGGTGACCACGGTCAACTGCGGAAAGGTCTGCAAGCGGCGTGCCAGCGCCAAGACGGTGCTGCCGCCATCCAGATAGATGGTGTCGCGGGGGCGCAGGAAGGGGAGTGCGGCTTCGGCAATGGCTTCCTTCTCGCTGGCGGCAATGGAAGTCTTGTCATCAAAGAGCGGTTCTTCTGGCGTGCCTTCGCTGGCAACGGCACCGCCATGGACACGCTGTAATACGCCGTGACGCTCCAACTCTTCCAAGTCGCGGCGGATGGTGGCAGGTGAAACTTTAAGCACTTCCGAGAGTTCATCCACGCGCGCAACACGTTGTCCGCGAAGAAGATCGCGGATGCGTTGATGCCGTTCAGCGGCCAGCCCCGTGGTTGCGTCTGTGCTCATATCTGCGCGCTAATGGTCAGAAACGAGCAGTATCATGCACGGTTGGCGGGGAAAATGCAAGGAAAGATGGCTGGTAACTACTCAGGCGGGAAGGGTTCAGGGTTCGGGGTTCAGGCCGGA
>CAYSHQ010000302.1:0-3505 GCA_964430835.1 uncultured Lentisphaerales bacterium | reverse complement strand
CAGGGGGGGGGCCGTCGCGACTCCCCGTACAATGCCATTGCGATGCTCGGTTTCGTAGGCTTTGTCTGCCTGCTCTTCTGGGCCCGGCTCGACCTGCGCTGCGTGCCGGCCTACGTCATTCCGACCGGGTTCGGCGTGCTCGGCCTGATCTGGCTCTTCGGCACCCACCTGCCACCGCTGCTGCGTAATAGCGTACGGCTCGTCACGGTCTGCATCATGCTCGGCAGTTGCGGCTACTACGCGCTACTCGACAGCCACTATCCGGTTGGCTTCCACCTGACCATGCTCCTGCTCGGGTTGGCTGTGATGGCGCTCGGACCGCTCCTGCGCGTCCAGCTCTACCTCTATCTGGGGTTTGCCGGGTTCTTCACCGATCTAGTCGTACTCGTCGTCAAGCAGTTCCAATCCATGGAGCGCTCCGTGCAGATGATGGGGGTGGGCGCGCTCCTGTTCCTGCTGGGCCTCAGTGTGATCGGCGGTGCCATCCTGTTCAAGACCCGCCGCGACGCCGTGACCGCCCTCGGTGCACGCTTCCGCGCCTGGCAGGACCACTGGGAGTAGCCAGACACTAGAAAATGGACGCGATCCTGCGGGGTCCGGCCAGCACGCTACGAACCACATACAAGGCTCCGTGCTCATTCGGCTCGACAGACCACTTAACGAGCGTGATCGTGCCCGCGTCGATCTCCAGCCCCGTAATGCACCGGGGGTGCACGGCAGTGCCCCCATTGAAATAGGACGGCATCCCGGGTTCGGCAAACTTGGCGCGATGCAAGTGCCCGGCAATGAGCGGATGGCGGCGGGACTCTACCCAAGCCACAAACTCTTGCTCCAACCGATCCCGCGTGCGCACATTCGTGGAGGGCCGCCGGGGATCCTTCAGCCCGATGATTTGCAGGGGGCGCCAGAAATAGCGGACGAGAAACCTTCCCAACCGCCAGAAACGCGTATACATCAGGCTGCCCTGATGCCCATGCACCACCAGAATCGAACGATTTAGTGGCGTGTAGCGTAGTCGCAACCCCTCGTGCAGCCGGATTCCCTCCAACAACGGTTTATCGGTGCCGGTGCGCTCATCATGATACCGGAAGAGCGTCTTGCTCACGACCTTCGGGTTTTGGCGCACAATATCATGATTCCCCCAGAGCATCTGCAACCGCTGCGCCAGGTGAAACTCCCGCAACAGCCAAAAGATGTCGCTATGGGCCTTGCGAATATCGGCAAAGCTGCGGTTTTGCCACAACTCATCGCCGTCACCCGCCTCCACATAGGTGAAACCCTTACGAAAATAACTTTGCAGCGCATGAAAATAGAGGTTCTGATTGCCGGCAAAATTATCGGCCCAGGTATTATCCCCCCGATGCGCATCGCTCATGATCACAATCTTGGCCGTATCATCAAACGGCAATTCCGGAGCGGTACAGCAGACGCGGTCCAAGGCTTTATGCAGTAACATAGCGTGCTCTTTCGGTTGGCGGAACGTTCACAAGCCAAGAAATGCCGCGCAGGGTAGCAAATCCGGCCGGTCGGCGTCTATGCCCGCCTTTCTGCAACTGCGGCTTTGCCCCTTGCCAGCATCCCAAAAACCATTACACTGTGCGCCTTTTCCGACCAGTCCCAGGGAGTCACCCTTATGTACCAACCCGCCCGTATGAAGCGTCGCCAGTCCCCCGCAGCGTGGAAGATCCTGAGCGATTCGACCGCCCCCCTGCAGCGTATGGACGTGTTTCTAACGGCGCACAAAGGGAATTGCATCTCCAACTTGATCAAATGGGGGACACAGTGCTTCTTCTCGCACGCTGCCGCGACCTTTCTTTTGCCCAAGCTGGACGATGGGTTCAAACATGCCTTCGTCATGGAGGCGTTCGGACGCGGCGTCGAGGTGCGCAACGCGGAAAAATACTTTAGCGCGCCCCGCGCTTATGATTTTGCCATTGTGCGCCTTAAAGCCCCCTGGATCGGCGGCGACACGGAAGCCGCCGACAATCTGCGCAAGCAGGCGCGGGGGCGAATGCTGGAACACATCGAAGCCACGTACGATCATGACACGTTCCTGCGACTCGCCTGGAGCAATCTGCTCGACCTGCTCTTGCGTCGGCCGGCCTATCTGTACCAGAATCTGCGGGAACGCCAACGCGGCGCGCGCGGGCAGCCCTTCATAAAACGCCGGCGTGCTCCGCGCGAGTTTATCTGCTCCTCGTTCGTCAGTTACGCCTTCTATGAAACGGCCCTGCACCAAGGGGAGTTGGAGCACCAACCACGGAAGTACCTGCGGGACGTCCTCTTCCATCCGGACTTCCAGCATGGCATCCCGCCGGAGATGACCATCAAAGAGATCGAAGAGCGGGTGCTCGCCACCTCGCCCGCCGATCTGGTGCGCAGCGAACTCTTTGACTGGCAATGGATGGTCATCAACGGCAACCCGCGGCGGGTGACCTCGCGGGAAGAGGCGTTACAGTACGCCCGCGAGGTTTACGGAGCCTCCGTTACTTTCTGACCACCCGATACATGGGGGTCGGTTGCGTCCGCCCTTTAACCACGTGAGCCCCTTGGAAGGTGAACGTGCCACACTCGACGCTGGCTTCGAGCACCGCCTCGCTAACCAAAATCGTCCCAACGGCTGCCTCGCTTTGCATCCGACTCGCGAGATTCACCGCATCGCCCATCACGGTAAACGCGACGCGTTCCCGCGACCCCACATGTCCGGCCACCACCAGACCCGTATGAATACCGATGCGCAACTGGAACTGATGGCCAGAGCGCCGGTTAAACGCCTCCACGGCATCCAGCATGTCCAGCGCCGCCTTCACGGCATACTGGCTGTGCCGCGGATCAGCCTCCAAAACGCCAAATAACGCCATCACCGCATCACCCATAAACTTATCCACGACGCCGCCATGCGCAAAGACCACCTCCGAAAGGCGCCCCAGGTAGGTGTTAATGGTGGTCAACACCTCGGTCGGTGCGACACGCTCGGCAAATGAGGTAAAGCCGACCAGATCAGCAAACAAAATCGTCGCGTGCACTTGGGTGCCCTGTGCCCGGACGCGTCCCGCATGTCGTAGCACGCGATCCACCACCGAACCCGGCACATATTTCTGAAAAATCTTCCGAATGCGTTCCTCCTTGCGCGCTTGCCGCAAGGTCTCCTCATGCTTTTCCCAGATATTGTTGAGTTCCTTCTGGATCGAGGCCTGTTGTTCCAACACCAGATGCTCGTTATGCTCCAAGCGCCGACGCCACTCACGCCGCATCCCCCAGAACGCGCTACACGCCGCCACCGCCACCCCCAGCACCGCGTAGGGGCCATAGCCAGTCCCAATGCCCGCCAGCGACAACACGGCCACACCCGCACACCCCGCAGCCAGCCAGCCAGCCACCACCGGCCAGCGCACCCGCGTGCGCGGTGGCTGCCAGGATATCTCGTATACGCAATCGGCATCACCCTCCGCACGCAGGCCAACATTTCCACGCGGGCCAACGGGCAACCAAAGACCGTCGGCAC
>CAYSHQ010000301.1:0-3512 GCA_964430835.1 uncultured Lentisphaerales bacterium | reverse complement strand
GATATCCCGGACTGCCCGCACCAGGGGCGCCAGGAAGGCCGACAAAGTGCAATCATCACTCATGCGAGTTGTTGCGCGTGGGCGACCCGGGAGTGGAATTTCATCGTATGAAGGGGGTACCGGCACTTTTGTGCAAAAAGTAACGGTAGCTGTGAGTAGTCCCAGTACTGGCGGATCTTAGCGGCCGAATAGGGGATTCCCAGTTATTTATAAATCGGTCATACTGTCGCCTACTTATCCTGGTTCGACCGTATGGCAAACACTCCCCAAACCATTGACCACGCCGCACTTTCCACCCTGATTGAGGCGGGAGCAGTGCGCGCTGCACAAATCGTCGGCCAACCGGGAGGCTGGGGTGTTGTGATTCAGTACGGCATGACCCAGCGCACGCTGGCCGCCAAGCGGGGCGCCGTTCGCATCTTCCGCCGATTTGAAACCTTGGCGGCTTACTTGCGCGACCTAGGCATCGTCAAGTATCAGGTGGATGCATCGCACTACGATCCCAAGGCGCTGCAACCCACTCGACAGCGTACGGATGCCAGTGCCCGAATGAAACATGCCCACGAAGCGGCGGCCTATGACACGTGGCTTAACGAGAAGGTCGGTGCGTCGCTGGCCGGCCTTGCCGATGGCAGCAATGCGATCATTCCCGCCAAGGAATGGAAACAGCTTCGTGACCAAAAGCGCCGAGCGTTGTGAAACCCAAGCGCGTTGAGCGCACGGTCAGCTACCGCGAAGATCTGGATGCCATCGAAGCGCACATCGCCATCGACAGTCCTCGTGCGGCACTGGAGATGTGGCTGTTAATCGATGAGCAGGTTGATCAGTTGGCCGATCCGAATTTTCCGCGGCGTAAAGGTCGCGTGCCCGGCACCATCGAACTTGTCGCCCATCAAAACTACATCGTCATTCTGACTGAGGATGACACGACGGTCACAGCCATCAACGTCGTGCATTCACGTCAGCGGTGGCCGAAGTAACAAAGCTACCGTCCGGCGAGTCGAACTGGCGCCCGCAGAATCGGTTCCCCAAACTCCTCCACCGGGAAATGCAGCATCCCCCGAAAATTGATATGCCCCGTGGCCACCGGACCGGACGCTGCCAGATCGGCGCTGGTAATGTCGGGTCGTTTGTGCGCCGGCAAGTTGACCATGGCTTGCAGCGCCTGCGTGTTCCAGGCCATGACCGCATTGCTCAGCAGCGCCAAGGAACCAGAGATGGCTCGTTGCTCCTCACGACTGCGCCCACGTTTGGGGCCAATGGCATACGGATGAATAGTGCGCTGCAGTTGATGCACCGACTCGCCGTGATTCAATGCCCGGCGTATCGCGCTACGAAACTGCGCATCCGCAAAATACTTGCAGAGATACTGGGTGCGCACCAGCCGTCCGAAACTGACTGCCGCCTGATACAGTGGATCACCTTGTGCATCACTGCCCAGGCGCCCCAGTGCATCTGTCGCACTACACCAACCTTCACGGATGGATGCAGCTAACCGAAGTAGCGACTCCCACTGCTCGCGCAAGGTGCGCAGTGAAATGCCGACGGTGATCGAACGTAGCGGTTTGGGAACGTACAAACCATCGGGAACATACAGCTTGCGCTCGCGCAGATGGGCCAGACGCGGACACAGGTCGAACCCGAGCAATCGCGCCAAGCCCATCGCGACATCGGTGTATCCATGCGTATCGACGGCCAATTGATTGATCGGCATCAGACGCTGTAGCAGTACCCCTTCAATGGCCGCACCTGCCTGCCGACGATTGAGCACAATCGGTTGGTCATGGGCAATGCCCCATTGGTCGAGTACATGCGTGTACGTACCGATGGCGTAGTTGCCCGAACGCGGATCGACTCGGGCGTTCCACAACCGGCGGCTGGCTTCGATAGTCATCATGTCGCTGGAGGCCAAACCGGGGTCGCCCCAGGCGGTCACGACCGGATGGCGATGCATGTACTGCACGATTGCCGTGTTGGCTTGCGCCAGTCGGCCGTCGTCTTCCAGTTGCACCATAGCGGTGTGCAGCGCGCTATCAGCCACCGACGGGATCATACGTAGCACTTGCTCACGATCCAGACCCATTCCATGGGCTAGTACCGCACCATACACCGCCATTAGCTCAGCATCATTGCGCGGAGAGCGTTGCAGCACAATGGCGGAAAAGCGGACCTCACTATCCACCTCCATAAGTAGGCGGGGCAATTCCACCGAGCCGACGTGCTGGGCGAAAGCGCGCCGCAGACGCATCTCAACGCCGGTGTCAGCGAGCACCTCGGTCCACTGGGGCGCCCTTATGCCGTCGTTGTCGATCACGACGCGTTCCTGCCGCACCGCTTGGGCCAACGTCCTCAGCCCGGCTGTCATTTGAGCGGTGACGGTCTTGGTGATATCGCCGAGGGTGCCGGCGGTACCGAGTTGTTTCAAATACGTGCTCCGCCGCTCTTTCCAGCGTGCGAGGGGGGTCAGTAGCGCATCGCGCGAGCGGAAGGATAGGCTACTGAGCACAATCACGTTGCCGTTACGCAAACTGCGCTGCAGCTGCAACAAGGTCGCGGCTTCCAGTAAGCGCAATCGTTCGCCGCCATTGCGAGGCGTGATGCGCCGCCACAGCGGTGGCAAATACGTCAATGTCACGGACACATCCAGCCGGTCCTGCTGCTTGGCATAGGTTTGCTGCAACTGGCCAATCGCTTGTGTCAGCCAATCATCCGGGTGCCGGCATTGAATTGGTAAGGCCACCATGAGCCGGAGCAGACGACGCACATGGGCACTCATTCCGAGTAAGGTTTGTCGCGCATGCTCGGCGCGACTTTGGCGGGGCGCTTGCTCTTGGGCGATCAGGTCAGTTAATCGCGTGGGCAGATCGTCACCAGCGCCGGCGGCCAACTCAGCCACTTTGGCGACCAGAGATTCATGACGGCGTTGCCAATCGATCTCGGCTTTAACTGCGCTGCGATCCATGGCTAAACGACGGACTTCGGCAACGCGCATCAGCCAGGCGTCTACCGCTTCATCGGTGGTTCGCCAAAGCGCCATCAGCAAAAAGCAGGGCAATCCGATATCCCGGGTCGTGGCACTCAAGCGCGTCACCCGGGTCAGTTTCAGGCGACTGACGCGCGCGGCGTAGGTTTTAATGAGAGCGACGGGCAAAGTGGGGAACTGAATGGTGTCGATTCCCGTCTTGCGCAGAAACTGCACCCGTTCAAAGGCATCGGCCAACGCTTGACCACGGCGGGAGCGTGGCGAGCGTTTGATCCAGTCCAGACGGTTAATGCCGGCGATCTCGGAATGTGTTTCCATGAGCGCCGCCACCCACGCCTTGCGCTTTGCGGCGGTGATGCGTTTATTGAGGTCTTTGGCCAACTGCGCCTCATCGTTACTGATGACATGGCGGCACAGGTCGAGCAGATGGCGCTCGCCGACGATAAGACAGCGGGACTCGTAGAGCCATTGGCGCGCGCTGATCACGAGTTCGGTGGGATCTGTGACCGCGCCACGTGTTCGCCTCAGG
>CAYSHQ010000300.1:0-3518 GCA_964430835.1 uncultured Lentisphaerales bacterium | reverse complement strand
CCCCATGCTGATGATGCCGATATTCTCCACGCTGGAGTAGGCCAGCATGCGCTTGAGGTCGCGCTGTGCCAGCGCCAGCAGCACACCGATTATGGCCGAGGTCGCCCCCATGGCCACCAGCATCCACCCCCACCAGGCCGGCGGTGTGTCCAGAAAGGTCAGAACCCGTGCGATGCCATAGATGCCGGTCTTGATCATCACGCCGCTCATGACTGCGGAAACATGCGAGGGTGCAGCCGGGTGCGCCTCGGGGAGCCAGACATGCATGGGCATCAGACCGGCCTTGGTGCCAAACCCCAGCACGGCCAGGACAAACACGGTCCCCGCCACGCCCGTCGGCACCAGCAGGTCGTGAAAGGAGGAGAAGTCGAGTGAGCCACCGGCTTGGTTGCCGAGCAGTAGGAACATCACCAGCAGCAGGGCCGTGCCCAGATGCGTGGCCAGAAAATAGATGACGCCGGCGCGGCGCACACTGGGGCGTTCGTGGTCAAAGAGCACCAGGCCGAAGGAGGTCAGGGCCATCCCCTCCCACGCGAGCAGGAAGAGGAGCACATGGGCGGAGAGAAAGACCAGGACCATGCTGGCGGTCAGCAGGTTGTACAGGCACCAGACCAGTCCAAACGAACGGCCATCCGGGGCGTGGCGCAGGTAGCCGACCCCGTAGCAGGCGGCCAGCCCGGTGACCAGAGCGGTGGCAGTCACGAACAGGGCCGACAGGCCGTCGCAATGCAAGGCCAACCGGCCAATGGGGAGGGGCCAGTCGTAGTTGATCTGCCAGATGGTGTCTGCTGGGGCGATGATCCCTTGCAGGCCGGCCAGCAGCGCCAGGAGCGAGCCGGCCACGGCCGTGCCCATGCCGAGCCACGCCGCTACGCGGCGGTTGCGCCCTCCCAGCAGGCAGGCGATCCCGCCGCCAATCCAGACCAGTAAGGCCGCCAGCAGCAGGTTCACGAAGCGCTTCCTTCCACAGGTGCGGGCGTGCCGCGGTCAATCATGCCGGCCGCGGCCAGGATGGCGGCTTGCGGAGCACGTTCCCGGATCATCGCGGCAAATTCCGGATGGCGCAGCGCAAAGGCCAGGCGTGCGAGGAGGTTCAGGTGGATCTTGATGGACGGACAGATCATCGTGAAGAGCGTGTGCACGGGCTGCCCGTCTACGGCGTCGAACGCCACGGGTGTGGCCAGAAAGCAGAGGGAGACCATGGGGTGCGGGATCTGCATGACGATGGGGTTGCGCACATGCGGGATGGCAATGCCGTCGCCCAGGCCGGTCGAGCCTAGTGATTCGCGCGCCAGGATGATATCCAGTAGCAGGTCACGGTCCAGTTCTTCGGGCACGGGAATCAGGCTGATGGCGGCGGCGAGGGCGCTCTGCTTGTTGGTGGCCGGCACCTGGTAGTGCAGGCCGCCGGCCAGCAGTGCGGCCGCCAGGCCGGTGGTGTGGCTCGCGGTCGGCGCGAACATGGTGGTCGGCACGCGGATCCCTTGCGCCGTGGCCCACTCCAGCAGCTCCACGCGGTTGAAACGGTGCTGGTCGTTGACAACATGCGAGGGTAACCCCTGTTCGCGGATCCAGCGGTAGATGCTGTGCTCCGGAACGCCAATCAGGGTGGCGGCCGCTTTGATGTCCAACTCCATACGTAGACCTGGCTCCCGGACGCACAGGCCGTCCGTCGAAAGGAGCAGCTACTTTATGCCTGCCCCTGGAAATTGTCCATAGTGTTTTATCCTGATTGCGGAGGCGCGCTGCGCCGTTTAGAATACGCGTCTTTATCACCAAAGGAGAATAGACCGATGAAGGCCAAGGGTTATGCGATTGGTGTAGACTACGGAACCAACAGCTGTCGCGCGTTGCTGGTGGATGTGCGCGATGGGAGCGAGCTGGCGACGCATGTCTTTCCTTATCCGACCGGGGAGGCCGGGATTCTGCTCGATCGGCGCGATCCCAACGTGGCGCGGCAGAATCCGGCGGACTACATTGCCGGTTTTGTGACGTGCGTGGCGTCCGTGGTACGGCAGGCGCGCAAGGTGAAGGGGTTTTCGCCGGAGCAGGTGGTGGGTATTGGTGTGGATACGACCGGTTCGACGCCGATTCCGGTGGATGACAAGGGGCTGCCGCTGGCCATGACCAAGAAGTTTGCGCGGCACCCGGCGGCGCAGGCCTGGTTGTGGAAGGACCATACCGGGCATGTCGAGGCGGCTGCCATCACCGAGCAGGCGCGCAAAGCCGGCGTGCCCTACCTGGCCAAGTGCGGCGGCACGTATTCCAGCGAGTGGTTCTGGTCCAAGATCTGGCATTGCAAGCAGGAGGCGCCGGAGGTCTTTCGCGCCGCCTACTCCTGGGTCGAAGCCTGCGATTTCATCCCGGCCTATGTCACTGGCAAGCTCAATCCGCTGACCATGCCGCGCAGCATCTGCGCCGCCGGGCATAAGGCCATGTATGCCGAGGAGTGGGGCGGACTGCCGTCGGCCAAGTTCCTGGCGTCGCTGGATCCGGACTTGGCCAAGCTGCGTGATCGGCTCTATACCAAGGCCGTGCCGTCCGACCAAGTGGCGGGTTTCCTGATCGAGGAGATTGCCGAGCAGGTGGGGCTACCGCAGGGGGTCCCGGTGGCGGTGGGCGCGTTTGACGCCCATCATGGCGCCGTGGGCGCCGGGATCCGCCCCGGTACGCTGGTCAAGATCATCGGCACTTCCACCTGCGATATGCTGGTGGCGCCGTCCGGTACCCGGCTGAAGGATATCCCCGGCATTTGCGGCCTGGTGCCCGGCTCCATCGTCCCCGGCATGACCGGCCTCGAGGCGGGGCAGTCGGCCGTGGGTGACATCTTCCTCTGGTTTGCCAACTATCTGCAGCCGGCCGGGCAGCGCGGCAGCGACGCCATTGCCACACTCTTCCGCGACGCCGCGAAACAGCAGCCCGGCGAGGCCGGTCTGGTGGCGCTGGACTGGAACAACGGTAATCGCACCATCCTGGTGGATCCGCTGCTGAGCGGCGTGCTCGTGGGGCAGACGCTCCATACGTCGGCCGCGGAGATCTTCCGTGCGCTGGTCGAAGCCACGGCCTTCGGCGCCAAGACCATCATCCAGCGCTTCGAGGAGTATGGCGTGCCGGTCAAGGAAGTGGTGAATTGCGGCGGTATTGCCGAGAAGAGCCCCTTCCTGATGCAGGTCTACGCCGATGTCTGCAACCGCCCCATGCGTATCAGTCGCTCCGGGCAGACCTGCGCCTTGGGCGCCGCCATCTTCGGCGCCGTGGCTGGTGGTGCCTGGCGCTCCACCGAGGCCGCCCAGCGTGGCATGACCGGCGTGAAGGACGTCGTCTACCGCCCGATCGCAGCCAATGTGCGCATCTATGGCGAGCTCTATGCGATCTACCGTGACCTGCACGATGCCTTCGGTCGTACCGGTCGCCAGCCGCCGCTGGATGACGTCATGAAGCGGTTGATCGCCATCCGCACCCGCGCGCGCAAGGGCTAGCCAGGGGGGCGAGGGGGGAGAGAGGGTTCAGGGTTCAGG
>CAYSHQ010000299.1:0-3519 GCA_964430835.1 uncultured Lentisphaerales bacterium | reverse complement strand
GGTGGCATGTGTCCCGTTGGGCGGTGCCGAAGAGTTTCGGGCGATCATTGCTGCTGGTGTTGATAGCTCTTTATCCAAGCCTCTCCGACGCAAGGAGGTGCGCGCCATGCTCCAGAAAGTGCTGGGTATAACAGTGGCCGCCGCCCGGCCCGGGCCCGGGATGTCCGGCGCGGCCGCAGCCGGGCGGACCACCACGGCGGAGCGGTTGTCCGGCTGCAAGGCCCGGGTGCTCCTGGTGGAGGACAACCCCACCAATCAGCAGGTGGCGCTCGCGATGCTGCGCTTGCTGGGCCTCTCGGCCGATACGGCGAATCAGGGGAAGGAAGCGCTGCAGGCCTTGGCCGCTCGTCCGTACGACTTGATACTGATGGATTGTCAGATGCCGGAGATGGATGGCTATGAAGCGACGCGGCATATTCGCGATCCCCAATCCTGCGTGCGCGATCATGCGGTGCCCATTATTGCCATGACGGCGAATGCCATGCCGGAGGATCGTCAGCAGTGTCTGGCTGCCGGCATGAACGATTATCTGGCCAAGCCGATTAGCCTGGGGATGCTGTCGGCGATGTTGGATAAGTGGCTGCTGGGCCGACAGGCGGGGCCCGCGACGCCGCCAACGGCACCGCCGGCGGTCGGGCAGGGGGCGACGCCGCGTGACACCCTGGTTTGGAATCAGGCGGCGCTGATGGATCGGTTGATGGGGAATGGCGAGTTTGCCCAGATGATTTTGGACGCCTTCCTGCAGGATATGCCGCTGCAGCTGCAGCGCTTGCGTGAGATGCTGGCGAATGGCGATGTGCCGAACGCTACCCGGCAGGCACATACCATCAAGGGCGCGAGTGCGACGGTGGGCGGGGAGGCCGTGCGCCGGGTGGCTGCCGCGATCGAAGAGGCGGGCAAGGCGCAGGATGCGGCCGCCATGGGCGCGAGACTGGGCGAACTGGAAGAACGGATGCATGCGTTGTGGCAGGCAATCCGGCACGGTCTGCACGAATTGGCAAGCCGCACCCCGGCAGAGGAACGTCATGAGTAACGAGGATACACCACTCTCCGCCGAGCGACTGGTGCTGAACATTCGCGAACTGCCCTCGATTCCGGCCATGCTGGCCGATACGCTGCGCGTGCTGGATGACCCCGGCACGTCGGCACCGGAAATTGAAGCGGTGGTGCAACGGGATCAGGCCTTGACCGCCAAAACGTTGCGTGTGGTGAACAGTGCGGCGATCGGTTACAATCGCCGGATCGAGACCATTCGAGAAGCCTTGGTGCTGGTCGGTTTGCGACGGGTTCGCGGCTTGGTCAGCGCCATGGCGGCTTCGGGGATGTTTGCCAAGGGGATCCCCGGACTGGTGGAGCCGCGCGACTTATGGGCACATGCGCTGGCGGCTTCCGTATGGGCGGCAGAAATTATCGAATTTCGCAAACTATGGATGGCGCAGTCCGCGGTCATCGGTGCGCTCTTGCATGACCTGGGCATGGTGATCCTCTGTCAGTTTGCCACGGAACGCTATCGCGGCGTGCTGGCAAAGAGCCGGGAGCTGCACCTGCCGTTACATCAGGTGGAACAACAAGAACTCGGCACCACGCATGCGTTTGTCGGTGCCACGCTGTGCGTCAAGTGGCAGTTGCCGGTGGCTATATCGCAACTGGTGCATTACCATCATGCGACGGCGACGCCGCAGGACAAGACCAAGGGGGTCGTCGTGCTCGCCAATCATCTGGCGCATGCCGGTGGCACGCCGCCGATGTCGTGGGCCATGATGCCAGAGTTGCCGGAGGGCTTGCTGGACCTGTTGGGATTGGATGCCGAGATGCTGGCGATTCTGGTGGAACGCAGGACGCTCGTGCAGGACCGGGTCCATGCGTTGCTGGAAGCGGCTGACTGAGCCGGCGTGGCGGGTGGCGGTACCCGCAAAGCCGGGAAAGGGGGAATACGGATGCGCATTCTGGTAGCGGAAGATGATTGGACTGCGCGTTGCCTGTTGACCGCAGTGCTGAAGAAGGCCGGCCATGAGGTGGTGGACGTCGCTGATGGCGAGGCCGCCTGGCTGGCGATGCGTCGGCCGGATGCACCGCACATGGTGATTTTGGACTGGCAGATGCCTGGTTTTAGCGGGTTGGAGGTCTGTCGAAAGATCCGGGCGCAGGAAGGCGCCGCATATACCTATGTGGTGCTCCAGACCGCCCGTGACAGCGCGGCGGATGTGCAGGCCGGGTTCGATGCAGGGGCGGACGATTACCTGATCAAACCGGTGGATATGTCGCAGTTGCTGCAGCGGATTCGGGCTGGCGAGCGGGCCCTGCGGCACGAGGCGTTGATTGCCAACTATGCGGCCAACATGGAGCGGTTGGCCGAGGAGCGGGCCCGGCAGTTGGTACATGCCGATCGCATGGTCACGCTGGGGGTGCTGGCCGCCGGGATCGCGCATGAGATAAATAATCCGGCCACTTTTATTGCCGGTAATGTGCAGACCATGGAACGCATCTGGGGGCGCCTTGCGGGGCTGCTGGCAAAGACGGGGGGCGGTGCGGAGGATCCCATGCTGGCAATGGCCCGGCAAGAGTTTCCGGAGATGATGGCCGACATTCGCAACGGCGTGGTCCGGATCACGACCATCGTGCAGGGACTGAAGCGCTTTGCCCGGCAGGAGAAGGGGGCCAAGGAACCCTTCTGCGTGGCAGAGGCGTGCCATGCCGCGCTGCGCCTGTGCCAGAACCGCCTGAAGCATTCGATTACGGTGGCGCTCGAGGTGCGTGAGGCGCTGCCGCGCGCCGTCGGGAATATGCAACAGATCGAGCAGGTGCTCGTCAATCTGCTGGTCAATGCGGCCGATGCCATGGAATCGCAGGGGCAGGGATCGCTGCAAATCGTGGCGGTCTACGAGCCGCCGTGCGTGCGCGTGGCGGTGCAGGATTCCGGTCCCGGGCTGCCCGCCACCGTGCTGGATCGGATGTTTGATCCGTTCTTCACCACCAAACAGGCGGACAAGGGGACGGGGTTGGGGTTGCCGATTTCTCGCGGCATTATTGAAGAACATGGCGGCGTGCTGCGTGGTTATAATTTGCCTGGCGGTGGGGCCTGCTTTACATTCACCTTGCCCGCAGCTGACGGTGTCGAGAACGTGTCGGCACCTTCCTTGAGGAGCCCGGTATGAAAAGACAATTGCTCGTGGTAGATGATGAAGCTGAGATCCGGCGTATGCTGGAACGGCATTTTCGCATGCTGGGCTATACGGTGGTCACGGCGTCGCAGGGCGCGGAAGCCCTGGAAATCCTCGCGCAACGGCGGGTGGATGTGGTCATCAGCGATATCATCATGCCGGTGATGGACGGTGTGAGTCTGCTGCGGGAGATCCGCCGCCAGTATCCCATGATCCGGGTCATCATGATCACGGGGCAGGTCACGTTGGAGAATGCGCTGGCTTGTATGCGCAATCAGGCCGACACCTGCATTTTCAAACCCCTCACGGACCTGGCGCAACTGGAAGCGGCCGTGGAGCATGCCTTCCAGGTGCTGGA
>CAYSHQ010000298.1:0-3554 GCA_964430835.1 uncultured Lentisphaerales bacterium | reverse complement strand
CACTGTCATTATCGACGATGGTCACGGTGGTGCGCGCCGGGGCCGCCAGAGCGGCGCCGGTTTCATTGGTCAGATTAACGAAGAAGAGTTCGTTCCCCTCATAGGTGCCATCATCCACGATATCGATGTAGAACGACCTGGCGTTGGTCTGCCCATCGGTCCAGGAGAAAGAGCCTGTGCGGTTCTCCAGCGAGAAGTCGTCTCCGGCCTCTGCGGTGCCGTTGGCGGTGGTGAATTCCACGGTCGTCGGCCCATATGAGCCGTTGATGCGTTCGACGGTAATCTTGACGGTGTTCTGCCCCTCATTGACGCTGTAATTGGACTTCTGGAAGCGGAGCGTTCCGCGCGGCAGCGGGCTGAAGGTGGCCGTGTAATTGGTTCCGCCGGTGGGCATGCAAACCGTACGCGTGGCGTTGGTGACGCCATCATTCCAGCAAAGAAAGCGAAAGCCCGCGTCGGCCGCAGCTGTGAGCAGGGTGTTGCTTCCGGCCGTATACCAGCCGCCGCTGGAAACCGTGCCGCCGGCTGTGGCGGCCGCCGTCAACTGGTATTCGGTTTGCCAGTTCCAGGTTATCGCCGTGTTGTTGGTCAGCGTGAGTGTGACGTTTGTCGCGCTGGCCAGGGTGTATTCGTTGCTGATCACGGTGGCCCCGGTGCAGACAAATCGGGTGGTGCCATTCAGCACGGGGGATTGGACGACCGCGGTGACGGGGGTGCCGGCCGCGTAGGTGTAGACGCCGTTGGTGGGCGATGCGTCGCCCCGTGCGTTGGTGATCGAGAGCCCTACCCGTGTCGTCGACAGGTTGTACAGGCTTTCGACTTCTGCGGGGTTGAGCGCACGGTTGTAGAATCGCACCTCATCAAGCAACCCGTTGAAGGTGGACTCGGAGGCGCCACACCAGTCGGTCCAGGCGCCAATGGATGCGGAGACGGAGATGTCGGCGTAGGGAGGCGAGTAGATGGCGCGGAACTGCGAACCGGACGGGGCCGGAAGCGCGATGTGGTTCAGGCTCTCCGCCGCCAGTTGCCCGTCTATGTAGAGGCGTGCCACGGTGCCGGTCTGGACGCCGGTGATCAGATGCCATTGGTTGGTCGGGAGACGCCCCAGGGTGCTGGTGAGCGAAGCATCGCCGCGCGTGAAGTAGTAGGGGACGCCAAATTCATTCATGCGCAGGGATGCTCTGGTTTGAATGCATCGCCCGCTATCCATGGCGGCAATGGTCGTGATACTGGAGTGGAAGGCGCGCACCTTAACCCAGGCGCTGATGGTGATGGGGGAGCCGGCGGGGAATTGGTTCTTGAGGCTGGTATCATATACGACAATGGCATTGGCGTTGCCGTCAAACTCATAGCAGCCTCCCCGCACGCCACTGTTTGTGGCCGTTGCGGAGAAGACGGTGCCGTTGTAGCCGTGCCCGCTGCCGTCGGCGCTGGTGCCGTCCAGTCCGTAATAGGCCACCAGTCCGTTGGTCGCCACGGATCCCAGGGTGCGGCATGGGGTGGCCATGCTACCCAACACGACAAGGAACAGCGCTGCCAGCCGGATGGTAAAACGTACAGCCGTGAATGTGTGCATGTTGCGCATCCCCGATTATTGAAAGACCCACAAAAGAAAACACCCCAGTGGAATTGAGGCAGAAGGTGGGCAGGTAACGATATCAACCACGCGGCAGTTGTAGCGGCGGTATCTGACCGCCGGCAGGTGGGTGGTGGCAAGAGGCAGCGCCCGGTGAGCCGCACGGGGGAGGCGCATGTACCCGTGACCGGCTCAGCGGGCGCCTCCCCCTCCCGGTGCGTCGTCCGGTCCTGGGTGGGAGGCCGAACCTCCCGGTGCGCCGCACGGGAGCGGCGCATGGACGCGTGACCGGCTCGGCGGGCGCCTCGCCCTTGCTCCCGAGCCTTGCGGCCGATTCCGGCGCACGCCTTTGGCGTCGTCGGCCCCACCCTGAACCCTGAACCCTGAATCCTAAATATTGGCACCTGCGCAGTTTCGCCATTCCGGCCTTGGGGATTGGCGGTTTGAGCTTGCTTCGGATTTCGATATTCGACATTCGGATTTTCTCGGCGTATAAAGTGGTCTTCATGAACAAGCACCTGCCACTGCTGTTGTCACTCCTGCTGCCACTCCTGCTCTTTCCGGCCGCCGGCCTGATCCATGCCGGGGAGCCGCCGCGGGTCGAGGCCGACCTCGCGGACGGCTCGTGTCTGCTCGGCACCCCCGGAATCACTTCCGTGCTGTTTCAGACCTCCTATGCGAGCATGGACCTGCCGCTGGCGCAGCTCAGTCGGCTGCAGTTCGGCGCGGACCACACGTCGGCCGGTTGCGCCTTGCAGAACGGCGACAAGTTGAGCGGCCTCGTGACGCTGGCGTCGTTCCCGCTGCAGACGCTGTTCGGACCGGTGACCATCGCGCGGGCGCAACTGCGGGAGTTGCGGGTGGTGTGCGATGGCGGAACGTTATCCGGCAAGCTGCGGCAGGGGTTGGTCCTCTATTACCCCTTTGATCGCGATGAGGGGGCGCGGGTTTCGGACCGCAGCGGTAAGGGGGTGCATGCCATGGTCCAGGGCGCACAGTGGACGTCCGAGGGTCGGATGGGCGGCGGATATCGCTTCAGCGGCGCTCGGCAGATGCTGGTGACCGAGGCCGTGCCGGCACTGGGCGACCGCTACTCGTTTGCCCTGTGGGTGAAGTTCGACCACTTCAATAACAACTACCCCATGCTGTTGGCGGACCCACAGGCCATGGTTGCGTGGCACGGCCTGGGGCCAGCCTATGCTCCGGGAAAACGCAACCGTGTGGGTTACTATTCGGGTGCGGCGGAGCGGGACCGCTCCTATGAGATGTACACGGATCTGCTGGCACCCGGCCAGTGGGCGCTGGTGGTGGTCGTGATTGACCAGGCCCGGTCCGCCATCTACCTGAATGGCAAACTCTCTTCCACGACACAGCAGCAGACCCCGCATCCGCTGGGCGTGATCGAATTCTTCGCGATCGGTTGTTACAATATCCCAGAAGCGGGGGCGGATCAGCAGTTTAACGGTGTCCTGGATGAGGTGATGATCTGGCAGCGGGCCCTATCGGCAGAGGAGGTGCAGGAGTTGGCGGTGGGGGCGAGCGAGTGAGATTGAGCTACGGATGACGCGGATAGCGCGGATTTTTTGTTTGGGTAGTAACTGATCAGCGAGTTGCCAGTGTTCAGTGTTCAGGGTGGGCGGGGCCGACGTCCCATGAGCGAAGTCGAATGGCCGGACCCGCCGGAGCGGTGGGGCTGCTACGCGCAGATTTGACACCACGAAGATCGTCACCTATGCCGTCCTGGACTGAGGCATCTTCGTCGCTTTCTTCGTCGCACGCGTTGTCGTCTACGCTTCGGCGCAAGACTTTGTCGAGACTGCTCTCGGCCAGCCATATTTCAACACGAAAGGGACTTGCGTGACCGCGCTATGCCAGATACCCGGCTGCTCAACCCATCCCGATCACATCCAGACCCATACAATTTCCCCCCCACAAACCCGGAAGCGCCTCATGCAGATGGCCTACGTGCTGGGGCAGT
>CAYSHQ010000297.1:0-3557 GCA_964430835.1 uncultured Lentisphaerales bacterium | reverse complement strand
GGATGACATTGCCGCGAGGGGGTAGGGCGGGGCCGCCGGACCCGCCGTGCATGTCAGTGAGCCATCGCTGGTCGCTGGCGGCCGTCCGTAGCCCCGGCCCGCCCCGGGCCGCGGGCAGCGCGTACGCCAGTCATCGTCTTGGTCGGAGGTTCGGCTGCGTGCTGCGCCGTTCGGCTCACCGGGAACTTCGCCCGGATCGCAGACACGGCTACTCAAGATGGTGCAAAGCGCGCGACCCACGCCTGCGGGGTCAAGCACACCAGACTTCTGGCAGAACGGCCGTGCAGTTCACGATCCAGCGTGACTAGCGCTACATGATACTCCACCGCCAAGGCGGCATACTGTGCGTCGGCTCCCCGTAAGAAAGCCTTGCCAGCCAGCCCAGCCGCGGCCTGCGCCCGCACCAGGTTCAACTCCAAGAAACGCGCGCGCGGCAGTCGTCGTAACTGTTCTGCAAACGCCAAGCCGTCCGCCGGTTTGCGGGTGCGCCGCGCCACGGTTCCTGCCACTTCCGGCAGAATCAACGCGGGCAGCAGAAACTCAACCTGCATGGTCATGGCCGCATGCAGAAAGCCGACGCTGTGGGCATGGTCCGGCTCTCTCTCGCTGGCCGCTGAAAGCCAGACATTGGCATCAACCACGACTTGCACGGTCCACCTCCAACGATGCCACCAGGGATTCCCGGGGCGCTGCTTTCGACGTGAGGGTTGTCCCCAGCGACTGCCACTCGGACAGCCAGGCTTCGGCCACCTCATTGCGGCGTGCCGGCGTAGGCGCCTGCTGCTGCGCCGCCATACCCAGCCGCACCAGATCCGCCATCAGATCCTTCAAGGTCCGGTGCTGCCGGATTGCCTCATGTTTCACCTCGGCCAGCAGATCGTCCGGGAAGTACAAGGTAGTCTTCATGGCCCCATTCAATCACACTTGCTGTTTAGCCGTCAATACAGCTTTGTGTGTTGCCGGGGCGCAGTGCACCGGGCGAGGTGCGAGCAGCCGGATCGCAGGCGAAACGCGCTTGTGGGGCGGGGCCGCCGGAACGCCGCGAACAAGGACAGGTGACAGGTCGCCGTAGCCCAAGCCAACCGGGCGACCCGCAGGTAGCGACGGGGGCGCCGGTGGCCTGTCGGAGGTTATGCGGGTAGGGGCTGCAGAGAAGGGGGTAGGTGGTAGCCGTCTACTCGGAATTGTACGCCTGACGGCACGTTATAGCCCTCGCGTACACATCCGGCGACCCTCGGTTCTCCGGGCAGGCTCATCCAAGCCCGCCCCGCCACCCGGCTATCCCTTTCCCAGCGGAGACGGCTTCATGGTCCGCCCTTCGGGGTCGAAAAGCGATTCCTTATCAATCCCTCCCTCCGCTTCACTGAAGAGGGGCAGGCAGCACCGGCAGATCAATATCGTGGAAATCAAACCATGCACCATAGGTTTTGATTTCATCGGGAACACTGAGGCGCAACCGGGTGGGCAGATCCGCTTTCGAGGCGAGCGCACATAGGATGACATATTCCTTCTGACCCGGCTCGCGCCGGGTGATGGCGAGTTTGCCGCCGGACGGACCGGTGAACGAGTACTTTTGGGTTTCGATGATCAGCAGGTCGTCCTGGGTGAGACCGCTGTCGCGCGCGAACACGAAACGCAGTTTGACGCCGGCGCCGTTGGCCTCCGGTTCGCTCCATCGGAGAACAAGGCCAGCCGAAAGTGAACACGTGCCGGCTTTCGAAGTGTCCGGAATCTCGTAGTCCGCCATCTTGCCGACCGTCCTGATGGAATAGTACAGCCGCAGATGCGCGATACGTGCGGGTGCCTCGGAGGAGAGCAGAGGGGCGGAGAAGCCGAAGGTGGCTCTGGATCCGGGTGCTTCTCTGCTGATGGTCTCGGTGTGTGGCGCCCCCCAGGGAGGCGGCGACACGCCATTGGTCCATCCCACACGGGCGAGATCAATTCCGCTGCTCGCGATACACCGATCCACCTGACACCCATGGCTGAAGATGGTTATGCGCGGCTCCACCAAGACGAAGCCGTTCAATTGTAGCTTCATTTCGTCGGTGGTCCCGACGCTACTGCCGCCGCCGGGGAAACGGGACGTGTTTGAGGTCTTGATTTCAATGCTGTCGATCTTCAGGCGAACGGGACCGACGACCGCTTGCCTGGGGCGTTGAGACGCCAGCCTCTCGCCAGATCCGCGCAGTACGTCCAGCGAGGGATAATAGAGTTCACTAAGATTTCCTTTTCGACACAGATCTTCCAGCGCGTTCCAATATGGGACAGCGCGCCAGTCAACCGAAACTCGCGGTGGTTCAGGATCCGAACGGCCGCGCTGTTTCCGAAACGTCAGCGGGATGCCCGTTGCTCGGGCGATTTCCTCCGTGATCTTGTCCACAGGCATCTCCTGGCCGGCCAGCGTGACGGTTGTGGGAGACAACTCGTTGAGTGGCGTGGTGCCTGCCGGAAGAGGTGCTGCGGCAGCGAGCGCAGGGATGTTGTCTGCCGTTACCGGTGTGGATGGGGCGTAGGCCGCCGTCAAGGAAGGGAGTGGAAGATCATGGTACTCAAACGGATACTCCTGCACCTTGGGTGGCGCCTCGTTGGCCAGCACCAGAGCCGTCGGCGCAACATCCTTCGAACACTTGAACGTCGTTAGCAGTTCCACCAGCGGCCCTGGGCCTTTGCGCAAACTCGTACCGTTAACCGCGTTCGCATTTGTTTCGCCCTTGCTTCCAAGCAGGATCGCCTTCCTGAACCAGGCGGCGGCAGCACTTACGTTCGGAGGCTCCTTGTTGCTGCTGCAGGTAAATGTCACCACGATTCCGCCTTGCTCGCTGGCTGTGACGCGGGACAAGGCGATCTCTGTACCTAAATAGACGAACGGCTTGCCTGGCCTGTCCAAGGGTAGGCGTATGGGGTCTGCGGGGACGGGTGTGGTCAACACGAGTTTCCCTTTGAGTGTCTGAAGCTTCTTTGCCCGCTGGGAAGGGAACCGGGTGCGCAGGTTGAACAGATTTTGCCAGTTGCCTTGGGCGGTATCAGAAGACGACTTCCTGAATTGGTCGCGGCCCAGCGGGCGCGATGAGCCCGGTGCTGCCAGCAGGTCCTTTCCGGTGTCGTCGCGGAGTTCCGAAAGTTCCATTTCAGCGGCTGCCACCAGTGTGCTCGGCTCTGTTCGGCAGTTGACCAGGAGTACCGCGCCAACGCTCGCATTCGAACCCTTGTAAGAATAGAGCGATGCTTCGCGGGTAATCATGTAGCAAGATACGTTGATGCTGGGAGGGCGCGCTGGCTGGCTCATGTTCGTGCTGGAACCCGATTCCGTCTGACCGTAGCCGGACCAGCACGGCACCCACGACAGGATCGCGGCAAGCGCGCCGCCCACCGTTCCGCTGATTCCCGGCCGATTCCTGAACCTGCTTCGCTGTTTGGCACAAGCCATGATGACGATCTCCTGATGTCGAGTTGATCAGAAAGTGGTTTCAACCGTTAGCGGCAGACGGTGAACCGGTCTGGAACGGCGTACACATCCGGCGACCCTCGGTTCTCCGGGCAGGCTCATCCAAGCCCGC
>CAYSHQ010000296.1:0-3563 GCA_964430835.1 uncultured Lentisphaerales bacterium | reverse complement strand
GCGGCCAGACGATCCGGGTGGTCGAGCAGGTGATCAAGCAGGAGGTCAATGCGTCTGTGGTGCGCATCCTGCAGTCGCGTAAGATCAATGCGCGCCCGTTGCACGGGGACTGGATCATTCGCGTCCGCCGCAAGCGCGGGCGCGATGCGCAGACCGGCGCGGCACTGGACTGGGGTTTTGTTGGCGAGCCGGTCTCGGTGGACACGCGGCCGGTACAGGAGATGCTGGATGCAGGTCTGGTGCCTGTGATCACACCGCTGGGTTCGGATGCAGACGGCCAGTTGTACAATGTGAATGCCGATTCGGCGGCGGCCGCCCTGGCCAAGGCCATGCGCGTGCGCAAGTTGGCGTTCATTTCGGATGTGCCCGGGCTGTTGCGCGATGTCAACGATCCGGCATCGCTGATCGCGACGCTGCGGGTGCGCGATGTCGCCCGGCTCAAGACCGATGGAATTGTGGGGGGCGGTATGCTCCCCAAGCTGGACAGCTGTGTGGAGGCGATCGAGGCCGGCGTGGGCAAGGTCCATCTGGTGGACGGTCGGATGCCGCATTCGCTGTTGCTAGAGATTTTCACGAAACAAGGAGTGGGAACGGAGATCATAGCCGATGAGTAAGAGCACAGATATCGCCGCGTTGTTTGACCAGCACATTATGCACACCTATGCGCCCTCCGTGACGCTGGTGCGCGGGCATGGCTGCAAGGTCTGGGATGCGGACAAGAAGGTTTATCTCGATTTCACGGCGGGGCTTGCCGTGCAGAATGTGGGGCATTGCCATCCGAAGGTGGTGAAGGCCATCCAGGATCAGGCGGCTGCTTTGACGCACTGCTCGAACCTCTTTTACTCGCCCAATCCCGCGCTGTTGGCGCAGCGGCTCTCCAAGATGGCGCTGGGGGGGAAGAGCTTCTTCTGCAACTGTGGTGCCACGGCGAATGAAGCCATGGTGAAACTCGCCCGCCTGTACGGCCACGACAAGGGGCGTTTTGAAGTCATCACCATGGTCAACTCCTTCCATGGGCGGACGTTGGCGATGATCGCGGCCACGGGGCAGACCAAGGTGCAGAAGGGGTTTGATCCGCTGCCGCTGGGTTTTGTGCATGCGGAGTTCAACAACCTTGACTCGGTGAAGGCGCTGGTCAATAGCCGGACCGTGGCCGTGATGGTCGAGGCCGTGCAGGGCGAGGGGGGCGTGATGCCCGCCACCAAGGAGTTCATGACCGGGTTGCGCGCGCTCTGCGATGCTCATGACTTGCTGTTGCTGTGCGATGAGATCCAGTGCGGCATGGGGCGCACGGGTGCCTGGTTTGGCTGGCAGAAGAGTGGCGTGAAGCCGGATGCCTTTACGCTGGCCAAGGCCGTGGCGAGTGGTGTGCCCATGGGCGTGCTGGTGGCTTCGCCCAAGCTGTCGGATGTCTTCCAGCCGGGTTCACACGCCAGCACGTTTGGCGGCAATCCGCTGGCTTGCGCGGCGGCCATGGCTACGCTGGATGTGATTGAAGAGGAGGGGTTGCTGCGGCGTGCCGACGAGGCAGGCAAGCTCTTCCGTGAGGGGTTGCAGGCGTTCGTGGACAAGTACGAGCAGGTTGTGGAGGTCCGTGGCGAAGGACTGATGCTGGGTATGGTCGTGGAGGGCGCTGCCAAGGAAGTGGTAAACGCTTGCCGCGAAATGGGTCTGCTCTGCTGCGTGGCCGGGGAGCATGTGGTGCGCTTCGTGCCGCCGCTGAACGTCAAGGATGACGAGCTGGAGGAAGGTCTCGACATGATCGGCGATGCGCTGGATCAGTTGTATGGCGGCGAGGAAGCCGACAAGAGCGAGTAGTCTGGCAGGCGGAATGACTGGATGTCAGAAGCGGCGGTCCACGGACCGCCGCTTCTGCTTTTTCCGGTGGTGTGAGCACAGCGCGGCGGGGTCGCTGGACCCATTGACCCGCGCGAGTGGAATCCAGGCGGTAGAGATGCGATGCGAGAACGGCCGGTCAGCTGCCGCCGCTCAGCGACGGCCAGGCATAGAGCAGCAGGAGCATCTCGCCGTTGAAGATGGCGTGCATGACAATCGGTGTCAGTAGGGATCCGGTGAGCAGCATGCCGAAGGAGAGCGCGCACCCGACGAGCATCAGCGGGAGGATGGAGGGGGCATGGAGGTGCATCGCGGCAAAGAGCAGGTTCGTGAGCAGCAGTGCCTGCCAGAGGGGGCGCCGCTGCAGCAGGCTGGGGAAGATGACGCCGCGAAAGGCGGCTTCCTCGGCGATGGGCGCGGCCACCACGGCCAGGAAGATCAGCAGCGCGCGGGTGGGCGTGTCGGCGCGTGGATCCTGCAGGGCCTGTAGAATCTCCTGGCTGTCGGGGGTGAAGCCCAGCCAGGTGCAGAGCAGGTCGGATAGCCAGGCCAGCAGCAGGACTGGCGGCAGCATGGCCAGTCCGAGTTCGATGCCGGTGCGGATGGCGGAGGGCCAGTTATGACGGTTGGTTCCCAGCGCCGCGCCGGGGCCGCCGGTGAGACGCCGTGCGGTAAAGAGGATGCCGGCGCAGAGCAGGATATAATAACCAAGGAACGTGAGCACGGCATAGAGGAGGGGCGGCGGCGTGCTGGCGGTGGGGGCGAGGTGCGGCATGAGGAAGGTGTTCAGTGTGGGCAGTAGCAGGGCGCACATCAGCAGGATCACTTCCGCGTGAGGCCAGCGGCGGGCCTGTAGGCGGGCCACGCCGGATGGCAGGGACGTATGCAGCGCCGGGTCGTGGCGATAGCGCCAGGGAAGTTGCAGGCATAACAGCAGGCCGGCCAGCAGCAGCACCGGCCCCAGCAGCGGAGTGATGGTGGCGAGCAGAGCCGGTGGCAACTGTTGCAGGGCTTCGAGCGGCATGTATCTCCCGGTGGTGGCTGGCGGCTGGCGCGTGTCCCGGCTGCGCGTCTACCGGGAGCTGCCAATGTCGCGGAAATACTCGATGGTGTGGCGCAGGCCGGTATCGAGGTCGACCACGGGTTTCCAGCCGAGCAGTTCCGTTGCCCAGGTGATGTCGGGCTTGCGCCGCTGCGGGTCATCGGGCGGGAGCGGTTTGTAGACGATCTGGCTGCGGCTTTCCGGGAGCAGGGACAGGGTTTTTTCGGCGAGTTCGCGGATGGTGAATTCGCCGGGGTTGCCGATGTTGACCACGGGCACGGCGAACCCGCGCGGTGTAAAGAACGCATCCAGGCGCGTCTTAGGCATGGCCATAAGTGCCAGGATGCCGTTGAGCAAGTCGTCCACATACTGGAAGCTGCGGGTTTGCGCGCCTTCGCCGTAGATGGTCAGGTCGTGGTGCGCCAGCGCCTGCACGATGAAGTTGCTGACCACGCGGCCGTCGTGCGGGTGCATGTTGGGTCCGTAGGTGTTTAAGATGCGCACGAGGCGCACATCCACCCCATACTCACGGGCGAAATCCGCGCTAATGGTCTCGGCGGCGCGCTTCCCTTCGTCATAGCAACTGCGTACGCCGATGGTGTTGACGTTTCCCCAGTAGGGTTCGGGTTGCGGGTGGCAGAGGGGGTCGCCGTAGATCTCGGAGGTGGAGGTGTGGAGGACCCGG
>CAYSHQ010000295.1:0-3564 GCA_964430835.1 uncultured Lentisphaerales bacterium | reverse complement strand
CTTGACTGTGCCAACTCCCCATAATGCGCCTCCCTGACCAGCTCCCCCGTGCGCGGCTGGCAAATAACGCAGGAGCAGCGCCATGTGGCATGACCTACAAACCTGGATCTTAAATCCCGCGCACATCCTGGCACTCCTGCACATCCTGATCCTGGCCTTGGGCGGGTTCTGGCTGACGCGGTTCTTCTGCCGGTTCCTGGAACAGCGCATGTTGCCGCATCTCGGCTCGCCGGTGTCAGACATCCTAGCCAAGGCCATCCGGTACCTGATCTACACGATTCTGCTGGCCAACATCCTGGGGGAACTTGGCTTTAAGCTGACCGCAGTCGTGGGCGCCGTACTCGGCGCCGCCGGTGTGGCTGGCGTGGCCTTCGGCTTTGCCGCCCAGACCAGCCTCTCCAACTTTATCAGCGGCCTCTTCCTCGTCTGGGAGCGTCCCTTCAAGACCGGCGAAGTCATCGAAATTGACAGCAGCACCGGCGTGGTCCACAGCATCGGCTTTCTCTCAACCTCGCTGCGCACCTTCGACAACCGTATCGTGCGCATCCCCAACGAGACGCTGGTCAAGGGGCGCATCACCAACCACACCCGCCTGCCGATTCGGCGGGTCGATCTCACGCTGAGCGTCTCCCATCAGGCAGATCCGCAGCACGTCATACGCTTGCTAGCCGAGCTCGCGGCGGCGCACCCGAAATGTCTGCACGAACCCAAACCGGTCGTGGTCTTCCAGGGGCTCAGCGCGGCCTCCATGAACTTCCTGCTCGGCGCCTGGGGCCATCAGGAGGACCTCGCCACCCTCCAGAACGAACTGCTCTGCGCCATCAAGCAGCGCTTCGATGCCGAGGGGATTGCACTGCCGAGCCAGCAATTCGTGCTCACCCCCAGATAACAGGTCGTTCCGCTCGTAACAGGGGTCAGGGGTCAGGGAATTGTGTGACTTCTTAGTGCGTTCTCCGGCCTCGCGCCTGTTCCCAAGCCTGGCACCGGGAGGGCGAGGCTCCCGCCGAGCCGGTCACAGGTTGTTCAACATCCCTCCGCTCATCGGTCGACGAGGTACAATAACGAAACCCTTGAGCACGAGAGAGACAAAGACCTGAGAGTAAGATCATGCGACGAAGCCTAGGCATGACGCGACGGTGGCTGCTTCCGGCGGACGAGCATATGCGCTGCTCCTGTGCGGCTCACCGGGAGGTTCGCCCTCCCACATAGAACCAAGCATCGCGCCTCTCAACCACACCGCACCGCGAGGCTCCCGCCGGGTTTATTCAACATCCAATACGCAACGTCCAAGGGAACACCGACGGAAAATCTACACGAAGTGCCGTTGGGCGTTGGTTTTTGGGCATTGAAAAAAGTCCAACTGTGTGCATTCGCACCCTGAACCCTGAACCCTGCCCCCCCACTATCGCCCGCCTGCTAGTAGGCAGTCCTACGGCTGCGATGGAGGTGGCGGAGGCGGAGGAGGAGGCGGCGGCGCGGGTGGCGCGCTCACAGGGCCGACTGGACGTCCCTTGGAATCCACCAGGATATCTTCCGGCACTTGGATGGTGCGGCCATCGGCCGTAGTTTCGGTGCGCCAACGGCGCACGATGTGCGAGGTGTTATCGAACGGCGCCGCCAGTCCGCCCACGACCCCTTCGGTTGCGCCAACCACGAGGCCAACGGCATTGCCGCCCACCACCCCCACGCCCGTACCCACCGTGCGGCCAACCACCGGCCCCGGATGATAGGAACTCGTTGTAGGGCTGGGCGTCGAACAACCCGCCGCCAGCGCCAACAGCAGCGCGGGCACGGCGCCCCTGATAATAATCGGCCTGCGTATCATGCGCCTTCTCCTTCAGCTACCCAGCGGCCGTAGTGTCACCAGGCCCGCCACAAACGTTATTATCACCGACTCGCACGTCAGAAACCAACCGTGGAAGAGCTCCCCTGCTTGGTGATCTCTTTGGCATCCTCCCAAACCGCCACGCCGCCGCGCGAGGTCAGCGAAAGCTGGAAGGAGAAGGTAGACTGCCGAATGGAACCGGCCTTGGCGCGCTCCTCAATGATCTTGCCGGAGAGCGTATAGTCCGGCAGGCGGGCGTGCTTCTTGTCCTCAAAGAACTCCTGTGCCTTCTGCTGTTCTGCGGCCAGCGGGTCCTCGGCGCCGCCCAGCCCCATGGTCGTGGTGGTGTGGATCCGGCCGGTCCAGTTCAGGGCGATGCGGATCTTCTTCACCAGCAGGTCGGTGTCGATCTGCCTGCTGGTGTTGCTGACAATCTTACTGATCGCCATCAGCGCGGGCTCGCCGGCCACGGAGCTCTTGCACTGCCCGGCGTTGATGAAATTGTCAATCAGCGAGGCCACCATGACATCGGCGGCTTGATTGAAGTCCTGAATGTTGATCTGGCCGACGTTGACCACCAACTGCGAGCTGCCCGTCTCCACATACGTGGCAGGCGTGGAACAGCCCGCCAGCAGGAGCAGCGCACCGGCAGCGGGGATGGAGAGCATGGGCAGCGAACGCAGGGATGTTTGCATGTCTTAGTTACCTTTATTATAGAAGCGGTGAGCGTGAGCCGAGCCGTGTGTGGCTCGCGAAATTACTTGGCCTCGATGAACTTGATGCGGAAGTCCTTGGCGCGATCCGTCGGCGCGGTGGCCGTGATGGCCAGGGTCTCGCCCCCCTCGATCGTGCGCGATGTGGCGACCGCCATGGGCGAATTGATAATCATGCCATTCTCATCGAACCATTCTACGCGGTAGTTGAAGCTATGCCGGCTGCCGGTCGTGTTCTGCACTTCCACCTGGACCTTGAGGAAGCCGCCGGGGCCGGTGGCCGTGTTGATGCCGATCGGCTGCACGTGCCGATGCAGGCCGGTATCGGTGATGAGCCGCTTATCCGTGAGCATCTGCCGCTGAGCCACCGTGCCGGCCGGCTCGATGGTATTCATGCTGTTCGCGCAGCCACCCAACAGCAGCGCTGTGCCACAGGCGACCGTGGCAAGTACCAGAAGATTGTTTTTCATTTAATTTTGCCTTGTGAAACAAGCAGCGGACCACCACTGGTCGTGGACCGCACACAGACCACATTCACGGCCCCGTCGCCCAGCGCGACATCCACCGGCGCGACCCCAGGCACCGAAATAGTTATCTTACGCTCAACCGGTGTCGGGACGCAAGCCACCTGATACTCCTTGGGCAGCGTGGTCCAGGAACGGGTATCCGCAACATTCAAGGCAAACTGTGTGGCGGCCGTGGCCAGCTTCGAAGCCCACCCCAGCGCTTCCGACTGCCGTTCCGCCACGGCATTCGCAGCATACGCCGCCACGCCCTTGGCCACGGCCGAGGAGATGGCCTTGGTGAGGATCACCGGCCACTCGTTCTGAAACTCCCGCGCGATCACCGCGTCCATGCTGGCCACGCGCAGCGTGCGCTCCTGCACCCCGCCGGCGCTGACCAGCAGTTCCGGCGCATAACTATTATGGAAGGCCAGCTTCGGGAAGGCCACGCCCACGTACGAGACCTTGGTGATGATAATCGGCACATCAATGCGGACCTGATCCAGGCTGGCGGCCTGGCCGG
>CAYSHQ010000294.1:0-3585 GCA_964430835.1 uncultured Lentisphaerales bacterium | reverse complement strand
ACGCGCCTGACGCGCACGCACAACGCGGCGGAAGCCAGCCCGACCTGGTCGCCCGACGGCAGCCAGATCGCCTATGTCAGCGACGAGAGCGGCCGGGCGCAGATTTACATCATGGATGTCGCTTCGCGCAAGTCCCGCCGCGCCACGGTCACCTACGGCAGCGAGAACCTGAGCCCCAGCTGGTCTTCGGATGGCAAGTATATCGCCTACACCTCGCGGCGCAGTGGCGGCTATCAGGTGGCGGTGCTGGAACCGGCCAAGGGGGAAGTGCGCGAAACCATCACCAGCGGCGCGCCACATGAGGATCCTTCCTGGGCACCGGATAATCGCCATCTGGTCTGCGCCCGGCGCGATGGCAACAGTTCTTCAATTTGCATGATTGACAGTCTGGGTGACCCTGCGATACGGTTATTCAACTTGGCCGGTGATTGGCTCACGCCAGATTGGTCTCAACGCTAGTATAGACATTGCTCGACGAGCAAAGGGAGAAGGTATCAATGCGCACGTCTCTGGTTTCTGGTTTCCTGGTGGTTCTTTGCATTGCCATGTTGGGCAGCGGTTGCTCGACGCTCCGGCGCTGGTGGTATGGTCCGGACAAAGGGAAGGCTGGGAGCAGTGCGGACGGCACGGGCGGTCTGGGCGTCGAGCCGGTTCCTGGCGGGACGGGTGGATCGGACCTCACGTCGAGCACGCTGGGCCCCGGTGACAATCCTCTTTTGGGTAATAAGTCGTTTGCCGAGACGCGCACGGTGGACACCAGCGCGATCTTTGCGCCGGTACAGTTCGCCTACGATTCGTTTGTGCTGCCGCCCCAGGAGGTCTCCAAGATTGATGACGTGGCCAAGTTCCTCACGGAGAACTCGGATCGCGTGGTGAATGTGGATGGGCATTGCGATGAACGCGGCAGCAATGAGTACAACCTGTCGCTGGGTGAGCAGCGTGCGCAGTCGGTGCGCACCTACCTTATCACTGCCGGGATTGATGCCGCCCGGATCCAGACCCGCAGCTTCGGCAAGGAGAAGCCGCTGGATCCCGGTCATAGCGAATCCGCCTGGGCCAAGAACCGCCGCGGCGAGTTCGTGATCTATAAGTAAAGCGGACGCTGGTCTAGCGGGAAAGGGGGCCGGTGCTTCACGCCGGCCTCCTTCTTTTTTGGCGGTCTTGACACGGTGGCCCCGCTGCGCTACCGTGTTTGCGACTTTCCGGACCATAGTGTGCCCGGAGTGGAAAATAGGTGGCAGGTGGTAGGCCTGTGGAGAGGTTGTCTCATGTGTAAGTCAGTGATGCATGGCGTGTTGTTGGTTGCGACGGTGGCGGTGCTGGGCAGCGGTTGCCAGACGATCCGGGATTTGTGCGGCCCGTGTAAGAAGAAGGCGGAAGCTGCGGCCGCGGCAGCGGCTTCTAACATGCCGCCGGTCGTGGTCGATGTGTCGGATCTTCTGGATACCAACGAACTGGCGATTGCCCAGACGGGTGTGCCGTTTGATCAACTGCCGGTGGATGCGAATGCCAAACTGGACGCCGTGTTGTTCGCGTATGACTCCGCCATGCTCTCTGCGAAGGAGCAGACCAAGATCGAGAAGGCCGGCCAGTATCTGCTGGATCACCCGGATCGCGTGATGCATGTGGATGGCCACTGCGACGAGCGCGGCAGCAATGAGTACAACCTGTCGTTGGGTGAGCAGCGGGCCCAGTCGGTCCGTAAGTATCTGATTGATCTGGGCATTGACGGTGCCCGCGTCCAGACGCGCAGTTTTGGCAAGGAGAAGCCGCTGGATCCCGGCCATAATGAAGAGGCTTGGGCCAAGAACCGCCGTGGCGAATTCGTGGTATATATCCGGAAATAGTGTACGCGGCAGAGGACGCTCATGCGATGAACGGCCTACTCGTCACCGCCACATTTTTTGGTGTCGGGTTGGATGAGTGGGCGCTGTTGGGCGTGGTAACCTACTTGCTTTTCGGGCCACGGCGTCTGCCGGAGCTAGCCCGCACCATCGGCCGCACCCTGGCTAAAATCCGGCGCGCGGCTGACGATTTTCGTGAGCAGATCGAGCGTATGGATGAGCCCCCCCCGCTGGAGCCGCCGGTGGGGGGCTTGCCGTCCGCGGCGGGCGCTCCTCCGGCGCCTGAAGAAACCGTGGTGCCCAACGGCCGTTCCGGCGCCTCCGCGGCCGCCCCAGGAATGCGGACCGCACCGAGGCTTCCATGAAGGATCTGGTGCCTCCCCCGCTCGACCAGCCAGAGGGCGATCCGGCGCGGCCGCTGCTGGCGCATCTCGAGGAACTGCGTACGTGTGTGCTGCGTGGCCTGCTGGTCTGGATCGTGAGCGTGCTGGCCGTGGGGCCGTTCTGTCCACAGGTGCTGGCGTGGTTGCAGGCACCGCTGGCGGAGACGGGACGTGATCCGCGGCAGTTGATTACCGTGCTATCGGTGGATGCGGGGATCGCCTTTGTTTTTCAGGCCATGCTGTGGGGGGGGACGATCCTCAGCCTGCCGTTGTTACTCTTCTCCCTGTCACGGTTTGTCTTCCCGGGTTTGCGTCCGGTGGAGCGCCGGTGGGTGGTGGGGGTGCTGCTAACGGCGGGGGCCTTTTTCGTGGCAGGTGTGGCGACCTGTTATCGCTATGTGGTGCCGCTGGGGTTGGAGGCGCTGCTGGCAGTGAACAGCTGGTTGGGGGTGCAGGTGGGGCCGTTGCGCCTGGATGATTATGCCACGATCGTCTTTCAGATGGTGTTGGCTTTTGGTCTGGCCTTTGAATTGCCGTTGTTGCTGGTGATTCTGGGGTGGCTGGGGGTGGTGTCCGCGCACTTCCTGCGCGCCAAGCGGCGTCAGGCGATTGTGATCAACTTTGTGATCGCCATGCTGCTGACGCCGCCGGATGCGGTCTCCATGCTGCTGATGGGGGTGCCGCTTTGCCTGATCTATGAACTTTGCATTCTGCTGATCCGTGCGCGCGAGCTGATGCGCATGAAGTAGAAGATCAAGGCGAGCAATCCCCCCCAGCATCGTGGTAGCTGCAACTGCGACACACCGGGAGGGCGAGCCTCCCGGCGAGGCGCAGCGGCTTTCAGCGCCAGGCGTTCAGGCGCGGTAGTAGCGGCTGTAATCGCTGCCGAGCAGGTGGAGCGGCGCCTCGTCTTCCTCAATTTGAGGGAAGCGGCCGGTGGGGTCGAAGAAGCGGTTGTCGCTGCGATCGTCATTCACGCAGCTGACTTCGCCCACCAGCACGGGGCCCTTGCCCTCCTGCCCCCAGAAGCGGTGGTAATTGCGCTGCGGCAGGCAGACAGATTCGCCGGGGCGCAGGGTGAGTGTGCCGCCGGCGGGGATCGTCACTTGCACGCCGTCCATGGCTACGGTCACGGGGGTATCGGCCAGGTGGTCATCGGCGGTGGCGTTCCAGAGGCGCATGACCAGTTCCCCGCCGCCGCGGTTGATGATGTCCTCCATCTTCTGGTGGTGGAAGTGGGTGGGCGTGAGTTGGTTTTCCTGCACGATCATGATCTTCTCGGCGTAGACCTTGCCGAGCGGCTTCTTCTGCATCTCGGCCAAGGTGCCGTTGCGGATGGTGAAGAGGAAGAGGCCGAC
>CAYSHQ010000293.1:883-3599 GCA_964430835.1 uncultured Lentisphaerales bacterium | reverse complement strand
ACAAAACCGACGAAAGTCTTTGCTGGGACTCATATTCTGATTCCTGAGTAGTTACGAACCAGAAAGCCTATCCCGCAACGTGCGTCAGCCAGCGCGCGGCGGCGCCGAGTGCTGCGCCGAGCGCATCGGCCGTCAGCGCCGCCTCCCCGGTCTGCCAGGCCGCGAGATCGCCGGCGGTGCCATGCCAGTAGACGGCCAGGCGGGCGGCGTCGAGCGGCGACAACCCCTGCGCCCACAAGCCGGCCAGCAACCCGGCCAGCACGTCGCCCGTGCCGCCCGTAGCCATGCCGGGATTCCCGGTTAGGTTCATGTGAACGCTACCATCCGGCGTAGCCACCAGCGTGCCCGCCCCCTTCAACACCACCACCGCCCGGCTGCGCTGCGCCAGTTCACGCGCCGCCGCCACGCGGTCCGCCTGCACGGCGGCCGCCGTCGTCCCGAGCAGCCGCGCGGCTTCGCCGGGATGCGGCGTAATCACCACCGGCGCCAACTCCGCCGAGCGATGCAACCGCGCACAATCCCCCGCCAGTACATTCAGCGCATCCGCATCCAGCACCAGCCGCGCCACCGCACTCGTCAGCAGTTCGGTGACAATCTGCGCCGTGCCGACACGCGTCGACATGCCAGGGCCGGCCAGGACCACATCGAAAGTGGCGGGATCGCGGACCCCTTCCGCCAGCGTGGCCGGTGTCAGGCCGCCGCCTTCATCGCGCACGCGGTAGGCCATGGCCGTAGGGGCCAGCGTGGCCATGGCGGCCAGGCTATCCGCCGGCACGGCGGCGGAGACCAGGCCGGCCCCGCTACGCAACGCCCCCATAACGGCCAGCGCCGGTGCGCCACACAACCCGTGCGAGCCGCCAATGACCAGCAGATGCCCGTAATCACCCTTATGCGTGCTGCGTCCGCGGCGTGGCAGCAGCGTGGCCAGCTCCGGTGCGCCAATAAACTGTAGCACCCGGTCTGCCGACGCTGCCGGGCCTGCTGCAACCGGCAAGCCGATCGCCGCCACCTCGACATGCCCCAGGCATTCCCACGCCTGCGGGTTGGCAAAGCCGGCCTTCGGCGCGGCGAAGGTCACGGTCACATCCGCACGCACCACCGGGTCGCACGGCTCACCGGTGTCAGCGGCCAGTCCGGAGGGCAGATCAATGGCCACCACGGCTGCCCGCCGGCTGGCGCGCTGGATCCAGCGGATGGCGGCTGCCACCACGCCGCGTGGTGCCCCCTCGCTGCCGGTTCCCAGCAGGCCATCCACCACCACGCCGCCGCGCGGCAGATCCGCCTCGTCCAGCGCCTGCCAATCCTGCGCCTGCGCCAGCAGCTCGGTACGCACGCCGGCCTGCTGCATCTGCTGCCAGGCCAACAGCGCATCGCCGCGCAAGGCCTCCGGCGCACAGGTCATGCGCAGCCGTACGTGATAGCCGTCCTCGAGCAACAGGCGTGCGGCCACAAAGGCATCGCCGCCATTATTCCCCCGCCCGGCCACGAACTCGACCGGCCAGGAGGCGCGGCCACGCACCTGTGCCAACTGCGCCACCACCCGCGCCACGGCCGCCCCGGCCCGGTTCATCAGTGCCAGGCCGGAAATCCCGCACTCCGCGATGGCACGGCGGTCCCAGGCCCGCACCTGCTCACTGGTGAGAAACTCCATGGCCCGACCACCCCTTCCCCGCGCTCAGCGCACCAGCTTCTGCACCATGGCCCGCGTGGCCGCTTCCAGGCCGATAAAGACCGCCTGGCAAACAATGCTGTGCCCGATGTTGAGCGTGTCCAGCCAGGGGAGCGCACAGATCGGCCCGACATTATCGAGGCTCAGCCCGTGCCCGGCATTCACGCGAATGCCACACTCATGCGCGCGCTGTGCCGCCACCCGCAACCGCGCCAACTCCGTGGCCGCCGCCCCCCCAGTGCGCTCGCAATAGGTGCCGGTGTGCAGCTCGACATAGGGGACCCGTAACTCCGCCGCCGCCTCCACCTGCCGCAGCTCAGGATCAATGAACAAGCTCACCGCCATGCCGCCGGCGCGCAACGCTTCGCAGGTGTCGGCCAGTGCCCGCCGCTGTCCGGCCACGTCCAGCCCGCCCTCCGTGGTCAGCTCCGCCCGCCGTTCCGGCACCAGGCAGACCTCCTCAGGCTTGACCTGCAGGGCAATCGCCACAATATCCGGATGGTTAGCCATCTCCAAATTCATCCGCGTCTTAAGCGTCTGCCGCAACTGCAAAACATCCGCGTCCTGAATATGCCGGCGGTCCTCGCGCAGGTGGATCGTAATCCCTTCCGCCCCGCCCCGCTCACAGGCTACCGCGGCTTCCACCAAACTCGGATAAGTGGTGCGCCGCGCCTGCCGCAGCGTAGCCACATGATCAATATTCACGCCTAAACGAATGCGATGCGAGAGCTCCATGAACCAGTCCTTCCTGCGTTACCCGCGCGCCGCCGGCCAACCGGCCCAGCCCCACGCGCCCGAAATGATCACTCGTGAAAAACCTGCGCCTCGAACACGGTAAAGGTGGCGCCCTCACGCCACGCATCGGCCGGTAACCCCGCCTTGCGCGCCAGGTGGGTCAGCGTCGTGGCCAGATCCCACCCCTGCTCCGTTGCCACCTGCGGCAAAAATACCGCACTGCGCCCGTGCTTCGCAAGCGTCATGCCGTGCCGGCCGATGACAATCTCCTGATACGACTTCACCGGTCGCGGCGGCGTGAGCGCCGAGATG
>CAYSHQ010000293.1:0-873 GCA_964430835.1 uncultured Lentisphaerales bacterium | reverse complement strand
GCTCGAAGCGCGGGTCGTGCAGGGCCGCGTTGACCGTCTGTTCCAGCACCACCTGCCAGATGGCGCGCCGCGGCGCAATCTCGCCGATGCAGCCGCGCAGTTCATGATGTTTGTTGAGCGTCACGAAGCCGCCCATCACCTGCTGCATGCCGGGGGTGATGGCGATCTTCGTTTCGCGCGGATCCGGTTCCTTCCCGTGCCGTACCGCGTATTCGAGCGTGGCGCGTGCCAGCTTCAGCAGGTTGGTCCGGTCGGCTGCGTCCAGCGGGGAAGCTTCGGCCGCCGCCGCCCGGGGGCGCGCCTGCCGCCAGTCGCCCACAAAGAGGGCGCCCAGGTAGCTGACCGAGTTCTGCCAGTCGTCCAGCATACGCCCCGAGGTGTCATACGCCACTTCGCTCGCCTGCGTGCCCGGCGGCAGCAGCTCCAGCAGCACGGCAATGGGGTGATGGCCGCACACCGTGGCGCGGGTCTGCTCCATGACCCGCCAGAACCCGTCGGCATCCCCCGCCGCGATGGCGGCAAAGACCTCGTGATCCAGCGCCTTGATTTTCCGGGGCAGGTCGTCCGTGAACGGCACGTAGTCGAAGTTCGGCCCGTAGTGCGTGAAGTCGCTGCTGACGACCAGCAAGGTGCGCGCTCCCAGCCACGGGCGCAGCAGCTCCGCCACGCTCCGGCTCGATGTGCGGTCCATCTGCCCGATCACGATCGTCACGACCGGCACCCGCGCTTCGAACACGCTCTGCAGCAGCGGCACCTGGATCTGTTCGCTGTGTTCCCGGGCATGCGCCTGCGGCTCGCAGACCACCAGCGGCGACTGACGCAGCGCGGCGACCATGGCCGTATCCACGGCCACCCGCCCCAGGGGGGTCTCCA
>CAYSHQ010000292.1:0-3605 GCA_964430835.1 uncultured Lentisphaerales bacterium | reverse complement strand
GCGTAGTGCGTTTGCTGCGCAAGGTCAACGGGAATTGCAATGTCTTCCGCTGCCGATGGTTGTGCAGATATGTGTGTCACCTAGCACCTAACACCTGCCACCTTCTCCCCGGCTCGCCCCCAGCGCTTGCGCCGCCGTGCCGTTTTATGCACAATCCGTGGCCACGGAGGGGCAATGAAACCAATGAGAAGCTGTTCTATAGGGCGCTGCGCCGGGCTGTGCGCACTGACGCTGCTGGTGGCGGCGCTGGTCGGCTGCCTGTCCACGCGCGTGTCACCTGCGGCGGCGTTGCCGTCACCGCGCGACCTGACGCCGGTAACCTGGCTGGCGACGCCGTCGCACGCGCCGGTGGCGCTTGTGCGCGAGGGCCAGCCGCAGGCCGTGGTCTACGTGGCCGACCCCCGTGGCCGCGAGCGCTTCGATCCGCACGACTATCGTGCCTGCAACGCCCCCTTTCCGCCGGTGCTGCCACGGCTGGTGCATGAACTGCTCGAGGTCATCCGCCTCAGCACGGGCGCGGCGCTGCCCCTGGTGGACCAGCCACCGCCACCCGGACAACCAGCCATAATCATTGGCGAGTGCGAGGAAACGCGGCGGGCCGGCCTGGATGCGGCGCAGTTGCCCATCGAGGGGTTTGTCGTCAAGACCGCCCGCAACCGCGTCTATCTGGTGGGGAGCACACAGCCGTTGCCGGCGGGGAGCCTGGGGTCCAACCATGGCACCGCCTGGGCCGTGGCGGATTTCCTGGAGCGGTGTGTGGGCGTGCGCTGGTATTGGCCGGCGGAGTATGGCGGGCGTGCCATCCCCCGCCTGACGTCGCTGGTCGTGCCGCCGCTCCACTACCGCGATCAGCCCGTATTTCGCGAGCGGACCTTCCATCCGGAGCAGGTCCTACTGCTCCCGCTCTCCTACGCGCCGCACTATGCCACGCCGCGCGCAATGATGTCGCTGCCGCTACCCTTTGCGCCGGGGGTGCGGCCGGATGGCGAGACGTATGTGACCATGGTGCCGCAACTGGCCTTGATGCGCTACGGCGTGAGCTTGCCTTACGTGCCGGTGATGCAGGGGGCGCGCGCCGCCGAGGTGGCCAGCGCGGCCGCGCAACGCACCCCCCGCGTCGAGGCGATGTTTGCGCTCAAAGCGGATGGCCGCCGCGACTATGGCGTCTTCTGCTATAGCGCGCCGGAAACGCTCGCGTATGTGCTGGATGGTTGCACCCAAGCCTGGGATCAGGGGCGCACCGCCGGCCTGTGGATCACGCCGTCGGGCATCAACCTCTGGTTTCCCGCCACGCCCGGGCTGGCTTGCCGCTGTCCGGCCTGCGGCGCCACCGCCGCTAAATACCGGGACGATCGGGCGCTTTCCGCCAGCCTGACGGCGCAGCATGGCGAGCGCCGCGCGTTTGAGCTGGTGGAGCAACGCGTGCATGAGCGGATCTTCGGCCTCTTCGTGCAGCGCGTCTGCGAAGCCGTGCAGCCACGCTGGCCTGCCAAAAAGGTGATCTATCACCCGTGGGGGACGAACTGCCCCGAGGATGTGGCCTTTCCAAATAACCTGGTGGTGCACAACCTCGACGCCGGCTACACGATGGGACTGCTGCACCAGCCGGAGGTCCGCCAGCGGGAGGAAGCACGGCTGCGCGCCTGGGCCAATAGCGTGAAGGGCCCACCGTCCAGGGCAGATGGCACCCGCCGCCCGATCGTCGGCGCACGGTTTGGTTTCTATGGCCCGAGCGACTGGACGCTGGGCCCGGTGCAGTACCCGCACGTGGTGCAGTCGTTCTACCAGACCAATCAAGACTTCATCGTGGGCAGCCAGGTGCCCACCTACTCGCTCCCCTGCTGGACCACGGCGGCGCCAACCTGGTACGTCTGGATGCGGGTGCTCTGGAACCCCGCGCTGGATGTGGACGCGGTGCTCGACGAGCTGTGTCAACGTCTTTTCGGCGCCGGCGCGGCCAGCGCCCGGGCGCTGCTGCGACTCGAGTGCGAGCGCTGGGAGGGTGCCACCTGGACGCGTCCCTTACTGCCGGAAGCGATGCGCAGTGCGGGGGAGGGCTCCTTGCGCGTCCCGGATGACGAGCATGTCCGTCAGAGCTGGCCGCCAGAGGTGGTGGCCCGCATGCAGGCGCTGCGCGACCAGGCGCTGGCGGCCATGGCGGACGATCCGCAGGCGCAGCAGGCCTTCCTTTATTGGACTTGGACCTTCGATGAGTTCCTAAAGGCGGCCGCAGCACTGTACGGCACGGCGGCACCCGACCGTGTGTCAGCGCCCACCGGCGCCGCGAGCGCTGCGGCGGCACCCGCCGCGACGGGGGTGGTTGACGCGGCCCAGGCCGTCGTCGCGGTCACAAAGACCAACGCGCGGGATGGCGCGCTGATGGTGCTCATCCCCGCCGGGGAGTTCCGCATGGGGACGAGCGCAGCCGAGCGTGCGGCGTGGTTGGCGGCGCATCCCGACCGCAGCCTCGCTGAGCTGGTTCAGGCTACGATCAAGGAGGGGCACACCTCCTTTGGCGATTTCTGGCGGGGCACCAACGAGGCGCAGCGTGCGGCGTGGCTCCAGCAGGCGGGGGCAAGGCGCGAGGATCTCTTCCACTTCCGCGACGAAATGCCGCAGCGCACGGTCTATCTGGACGCCTACTACCTGTATCAGACCGAGGTGACTGTGGCTCAATACCGGAAGTTCTGTCAGGCCACGGGGCGGGCCATGCCACCCGAGCCGCGGCAGGTGGTGCCAGCCAGCGGGCGCAAGACCGCTGCGAACGTGGAAAGCCAGCCGGTGGTGCATGTCTCCTGGCAAGATGCCCAGGCCTATGCCGCGTGGGCGGGCGCGGCGCTCCCGACCGAGGCCGAGTGGGAGAAGGCGGCCCACGGCGGTGAGCAACGCCTCTTCCCGTGGGGCGAGAGCTGGCCACCGCCGCCGGGGGCGGGGAACTTAGCCGATACGACCTTTGGCGCGCGGCACCTCCCTTCCCGCTATTACCTGGAAAATTATGCGGATGGCTACGCCGGTGCGGCGCCGGCCGGCGCCTTTGCGGCCAACCCGTATGGGGTGCGCGATCTGGCTGGGAACGTCGCGGAGTGGTGCGCCGATTGGTATGGGGCGGACTACTACCGCGCCGCTCCGGCGCGCAATCCAGCCGGCCCGGACACCGGCGTCTGGCGCGTAGTGCGCGGAGGCTCATGGCAGGACGCGACCCCCTGGCGCTTGCGTGCCGCCAGCCGCGGCGACTACCAGCATCTGCCGGTCGGGTCATCCAGTTACGACCTTGGCTTCCGCTGCGTGGTGCGGGTCGGGGCTGGTCCGTAGGCGGGCGACGAGCAATCGTCAGGCGGTTCGCTCAGCGGGCGATGCGGCACTTCGCTACAAAACGCCGGGCACCGGTTAAAAAAACCGAAACGTTTCGGTTTTTTCCGAAGCAGGCGCTCCTACTGTCGGTGGAAACGAAGCTGGCTAAAACCGTACAGGCCAACGGCATGTCAGGCGGGTTTGGACTGCGGCGGCTTGCCGCCGCTTTTCTCCGCCGCGTCCGCAGGCGGTGAGCGCCGCCGAACCGCTGGACGCGGCGTGCACGCACGCCTCTGGTATCCTTTGCCGTGTAC
>CAYSHQ010000291.1:0-3617 GCA_964430835.1 uncultured Lentisphaerales bacterium | reverse complement strand
CGCCACGAATGCGCGGGCTTTCGTGTCGCCCCTGACGCTCTTCAAAGCCGACGCCTAATCGAGCAGGTGCTGCCGATCATCAGGACCCGGCGTCGCGTCATGTTCTGCAGAAGTGTGCGCATGGGTAAGGGATCGGCCCCGTACACATCCGGCGACCCTCGGTTCGCCGGGCAGGCTTATCCGAGCCCGCCTGTATGGGAAGGCAACCGCCGCCACGCGCTCGGCACCTGTGCCGTTTTGCCTCTCGTTTGGGACATTCTGGCTCGCTTGTAATCATGTCTGCGAGCTATTGTTTGTTCTTGTGTAAGATGTTATGAATCTGCGAAGATCTTGGCACTTAATCTGCTTATTAGTAGCCTGTCAGCAATCAGGTAGGAGCGCGGCGCTGCCGGCTGGTAACGGAGCAGGGAAAAGCGTACGGGTTCGCGATCCCCCTGAACCCTGAACCCTAAGACCCTGAACCATGTCCCCGCCGGGCGGCTGGCAGTTACGCGTGGGCACGTGTACAAAGAAAGCGCAAGGGAGCGAGCCATGGATACGAATCAGATGACGCAACGGGCGCAGCAGGCGATGGCGGCTGCCAATGCGGAGGCCATCCGGCTGCACCATCAGCAGGTGGATGGGGAGCATCTCTTCCTGGCGTTGCTGGATCAGGAGGATGGGCTGGTGGCGCGCCTGTTGGAGCGGCTGCATGTCTCGGTCCCCTCCTTGCGCAGCCGGGTGGTGGAGGAACTCGAACGGCGCCCCAAGCTCGCGGGCGATACGGAAGCCGGGAAGATCTATATTACGCATGCCCTCAACGAGCTGCTGGTCAAAGCGGACGACCAGGCCAAGCGCTTGAAGGATGAGTATGTCTCGGTGGAGCATCTGCTCCTGGCCATGGTGGAGCTGAGCCGGCGTGCCCCGCTGGGCCGCTTGCTGGCGGAGTTTGGCGTGGACGCCAAGGGCGTCCTCGCCGTCCTCAAGGAGGTGCGCGGGAACCAGCGCGTCACGACCGACAATCCGGAAGGGCAGTACGAGGCGCTGCAGAAGTATGGCCAGGACCTGGTGGCCATGGCCCGTGCCGGTAAGCTGGATCCGGTGATCGGGCGGGACACCGAGATCCGCGATGTCATCCGCATCCTCTCGCGCAAGACCAAGAACAACCCGGTGCTCATTGGCGAGCCGGGGGTGGGCAAGACTGCCATTGTGGAAGGGCTGGCGCAGCGCATTCTGCGCGGCGATGTGCCGGAGGGATTGAAGGAGCGCTCGATCTTCAGCCTCGACATGACGGCCCTGATGGCCGGCGCCAAGTACCGCGGCGAATTCGAGGAGCGCCTCAAGGCGGTGCTGAACGAAATCAAGGCCGCCGAGGGGCGCATCATCCTCTTCATCGATGAAGTACACACCATTGTGGGCGCGGGGCGCACCGAGGGCTCCTCCGACGCCGGCAACATGCTGAAGCCCATGCTGGCCCGCGGTGAACTGCACTGCATCGGCGCCACCACCCTGGATGAGTACCGCAAGTACATGGAAAAGGACGCCGCGCTGGAGCGGCGCTTCCAGCCGGTGGTGGTGGAGGCCCCCAATGTCGAAGATACGATCTCCATCCTGCGCGGCCTGAAGGAACGCTTTGAGCGGCATCATAATGTCCAGATCCAGGATGCCGCGCTGGTCTCTGCGGCAGTCCTCTCTGATCGCTACATCCAGGATCGCTTCCTGCCGGACAAGGCGATTGATCTGCTCGATGAGGCCTGCGCCTCCATCCGTACCGAGATGGACTCCATGCCTGCGGAGCTGGATGAAACCACCCGCCGCGTGACGCGCCTGGAGATTGAAGAAACCGCGCTGAAGAAGGAGAAGGATCGTCCCAGTCAACTGCGTCTGACGGAGCTGCGCAAGGAGCTGGCCGATTTGCGGGCCTCGGCCGATGCCATGAAGGCGCAGTGGCAGAACGAAAAACGCATGCTCGAGGAGACCAGCCGTCTGCGCGAGGAGCTGGAAGGCGCACGCCATGCCTACGAGGCCGCAGAGCGCGCCTCGGATCACGAGAAGGCCGACGAGCTCCGCTATGGCCGCATCCCCGAACTGGAGAAGCAACTCCTCGCCAAACAGGCGCAGTTGCGCAAGCCGGATGGCGGGCGCACGCTGCTGCGTGAGGAGGTCACCGAAGAAGAGATCGCCGAAGTCGTGGCGCGCTGGGCCGGTATCCCGGTGACGCGCCTCCTGGCTGGCGAGCGCGAACGGCTGCTGCATCTGGCGGCCACGCTGCAGCAGCGCGTGATCGGGCAGGACGAGGCCGTGCAGGTGGTGGCCGATGCGGTGCTGCGTGCCCGTGCTGGCATCAAGAACCGCCGCCGCCCGGTCGGGGCCTTTCTCTTCCTGGGGCCGACGGGCGTCGGCAAGACCGAGCTGGCACGCTGCCTGGCTGCGGATCTGTTTGACTCCGAGGAGAGCATGATTCGCATCGACATGAGCGAATACATGGAGAAGCACACCGTTTCGCGCCTGGTTGGTGCGCCCCCCGGCTACGTGGGGTTTGAGGAGGGCGGGCAGCTTACCGAGGCCGTGCGCCGTAAGCCTTACAGCGTGGTGCTGCTGGATGAGATCGAGAAGGCGCATCCGGATGTCTTCAATATGCTGCTGCAGGTGCTGGATGACGGACGCCTCACGGATGGCCATGGCCGCACGGTGAGCTTCCGCAATGCCATTGTAATCATGACCAGCAATGTCGGCTCCGAGTTCCTGGCGGAAGATCGCTCCGGTCGGTCCAGCAAGGCCGAGCAGAGCGACTTCACCAGCAAGACCCGTAGCGCGGTGATGGAGGCGCTCAAGCGCGCGTTCCGCCCGGAGTTTCTGAACCGGTTGGACGAGACGGTGCTTTTCCATCCGCTGGGGCTGCCGCAGATTGAGGCGATCGTGCGGTTGCAACTCGAGGATCTACGCCAGCGTTTGGCAGAGCAGGAGTTGCACTTGACCGTTTCTGATGCGGCCATCGTGTGGCTGGCGAAGACGGGGTTTGATCCGGTCTATGGGGCGCGGCCGATCAAGCGCGCGATTCAGCGCGAGATCGAGACGCCCGTGGCGCGCCAGATCGTCGGCGCCGCCTACGTCCCGGGCGCCACCGTGACGGTGGATGCCACGGAGAAGGGGCTGAAGATCCAGTAGCCGCTGGGAGAGGGGAGAGGGTTCAGGGTTCGGGGTTCAGGTGGCCGTAGCCGCCGGCAGCCCCTTGCCGGCGGCAGGATGATCCAGCGTAGCGGACGTGGTGTAGGATTAGCCATGCTAACGCCACGGCGCGATGCCATCGAAGCCGTGGGATTTGCGAAGATCGGAGAGGCCGTCCCCACTCTGCTGGCGGTTCTGCGCGGTGCGGATCGTTGTGCGGCCGCATTGGCCGCCCAGGCGCTGGGACGCATCGGAACCAAGGCGGCCGTGGATGACCTGCGCAAGGGTCGAAGTAAGTCGGTTGGGTGCGAAGGGATGGCCTGCCGACCGCGGTCTCATACTTTTAAAAGTATGAGACTGACTTTGTCGCGCGCACGATGGCAGCATGGGCGAGGGGTGAAAGGTGTCAAAACGCGGGATGCTCGGGTGGGTGTGTCGCCATGATCGATCGCTTATGGCGTGGCGTGATG
>CAYSHQ010000290.1:970-3619 GCA_964430835.1 uncultured Lentisphaerales bacterium | reverse complement strand
GCAACCTCTACGCCTATGCCCAACCCGCCGACCCCGCCCGCCTATCCAAGCTCAAGACCGGGATCGAACTGATCGAGCAGTCGCTGCAGGAGGCCCCCCAGGCGCTATTCCGCGTGGAAGCGCTGCAGAGCCTGACCTTCCTCTACGCCAACAGCGCCGAGAACAAGAAGGCCTTCGAGACCCAGAAGAAACTCCTGGAACTAACCGGCCAGGACCCGACCAGCTCGCAGCGGACCGCCCCGGAACTCCTCCGCCAGATGATGCCCCTCATCCGGAGCGAGGACCTGACCGATGACGCTATCGCAACCATGCAGCAGGTCGTCGCCAAGAATCCCGAGAACGGGCCGGAGGTGCGCCAGGCACGTTTCAACCTCGCGGAACTCGCCTTTATGAAGAAGCGCTACCAGGAATCCATCAAGCTCTACAAGGAGTTCATCAAGCGCTACGGCCCCCCGCAGGACCAGGACGGACGCGTCTCCGTCCTGTGGAAGAAGCCCGGAAGCGTGGATGAGATACTGGACCAGGTCTACGAATGCGGCTACCGCGTGGTGCACTGCTGGCGCGCCTCGACCCAGCCCTACGGCAGCAACGCCATGGCCGCCTGCACCTGGTTGATCGAGAACCAGAACCACCTAAACCCCCGGATCCCGGAAGTGCTCTATTACACCATTGATCGCGGCGAGAACCCGGCCAAACTGCCGAACGACAAGAAGGACGAACTGGCCCGCGCCTTCTGGACGCGCATGGTCAATCCCTCCCTCGACTTCGGCTCCAAGGCCTTCAAGAATGGTTTCTACGGCTGGCTGCAAGACGGGCGCGCCGCTCCTTTCGTGCGCACGGCCATCATGAAGGCGGCCCAGCTCTCCGCCGATATCAACAAGCACCAGCGCGCTGCTGAGATGTACCAGAGCTTTGTGGATATCTACAACCCGGAGAATACCCAGCTACGCAACACCGACAACTTGCCACGCTTCCCCCGCGACGACATGTACTACATGGCGTCCTACGCCCTCGGACGCGAACTGGTGCTCGACAAGAACTTCGTGGCGATGGTGAAGGCCTTCAACGTCTACGTGGATGACATGCGGGAATCGAAGTTCCGGGCCGCCGCCCTGCAACTGATGGGGCACTATGGCACGCAGGCCGAACTGTACAACGAATCCGCGGAGGCCTATGCCGCCCTGCTGGACGAATACTCGCCCGCCGTCACCAACACCGCTGCAACCGCCACCAACATCTACAGCCGCGTCTACCTCAAGCCGGAGCAGCGCCTGCGGAAGAAAAGCAAATGGGATGGCTACCGCATGCCGCTCCCGGACAAGATCGACCTCGGCGATGTCCGCTACGGGCTCGGCCTCCTGTACTGGAAGAAGGAACAGTGGCCCCAGTGCATCACCGCCCTGCAGCCCTTCCTCACCGATCCGCTCCTGGCGAAGTCCCCCAGCCGCGCGGAGGCCCTGTTCATGCTGGGACGCTGCCAGATGAAGACCGGCCTGTTCACCGCAGGCCAGCTCACCATGGAACGCAGCCTCAAGGACCACCCCACCTATAAGTCCGCCGAGGAGATCTACTTGGACCTGATCCGCTCCCACGTCGATACCGCCAACTGGCCGGCTGTGACCAGTACCTACCAGGACTACCTCGTTCGTAACAAGGAAGGGCGCTACCGGTCGCACATGGACCTCTACCAGGCCGTGGCCCAGCTCAACGGCACGAACGAGGCGACCGGGGAGCGGACCCTGATCGACCTCTCCAAGGCGGAGACGTTTGAGGACGTCAAGGCCGAGGCCTACTACCGCCTCGCGGTGCGCAAGCTGGGCGAGAAGACCCCACCCGACCAGGAGGGCGCCCTCCCTCTACTGCGCAAAAGCATCGCGGCGTATCCGCTGGCACCGGCGCTGATGGAGGCCGCGCGCTGCGCCAAGGGGACCAAGAACTTTGCCGCAGCACGGGAATTCCTGGACCAGTTGGTCCGGCAGTTCCCCAAGGCGGATCAAACCCTGATCGACCAGGTGCAGCAACTGCGCCGGCAGATCCAGATCGCAGAGATGGAGGCGCGGCGCTAACCCGCCACGCAAAATAAATCACCGGACGGACCACACGCTTTGTGGCGGATGGTCCGGCTGAATAAGGAAAAAGGAGAACAGAGGCATGAAGGTCCGATTCATCACGACAGCAGCAATCTGGGCGGCCACCCTCGCGGCCGCCGTCACCCTCCAGGCGCAAACCCCGGCCGCCGCCGGCAAGGCCGCCGCCGCGCCCGTAGTCAAGGACGCCAAGGAAGTCGCCCTTGACGACTCCCTGCCCGGCGTCACCAAAAATGACCTGGCCGGTGGTGCCAAGGAGGACGTGGAAGCCCTCCTGAAAGGCGAAGGGGGCGAAAAGACCGGCGACGGGAAACTCTTCACGATCAAGACCGACGACAACATCAAGACCATGAGCGTCGGCGACCTCTACAAGAACGAGGAGACCGCCTTCAAGGTCACGGCCATCCCCCGGCAGACCGAAAAGGGGGGGATCTTCACGGTCACGCGCATCGCCGGCCAGAGCGACCCCCAGCGCCGCTGGACCAAGGTCGCCGGCAACGGCCCGCAGCAGATCATCACCCGCACCACCCTGCTGGACCTCTACATCCAGGGCGGCCCGTTC
>CAYSHQ010000290.1:0-950 GCA_964430835.1 uncultured Lentisphaerales bacterium | reverse complement strand
TGTCTGGTCTACCGCCGCAAGACCCAGTGCAACCCGGAGTTCGTCGTCGCCAGCGAGACGGCCCTGCGCCAGGGCGACCTGAAGAAGTTCGAGGAACTCGCCCGCACCACCACCGGCCTGCTCCCGTTCATCTGCCGGCACATGATCCAGGACCATGAGACCTCCAGCATTGCCGACATCCGCAGCCGCGTCGAGGTCGCCACCATGGTCCACATCAACCGCCTGCGCATCCCGATCCGCGCCATGAACCTGATCGCCGTGGCCGCCCCGCTGCTCGGCCTGCTCGGCACCATCGTGGGCATGGTGCTCGTCTTCGAAGGCGTCGCCGGCACCAGCGGCGCAGCCAAGGCCTCGATCCTCGCGGCTGGTATCCGCGTGAAGCTCTTCTCCACGGCCTCGGCCCTCATGGTCGCCATCCCGGCCCTCTTCATCTACTTCATCTTCAACCAGAAGCTGGGCGTGATCATCCACGAGTGCGAACTGATCCACGAACGCTTCCTGACCCTGCTGGCGCAGCGCCGGCGCGCCACCGGCACGGCGGAGAACAAGTGCGGGGCGGTCTCGCAGCGCCGGGACGCCGACGAAGAATAACGACGCACCATCATTACGATTGCCCCCACCCGCGTGCAGACACCTGCCGCCTAAGGAGAACCGAACATGGGCTTTCAACACGAAGCCGAAGATGTCATGCACATTGACATGACGCCCATGGTGGACGCCATCTTCGCCATCATCCTCTTCCTGCTGGTCACCTCGTCCTACCTGGAATCCCTGGAGCAGGACGTCAACATCGCCCTCCCCAGCATGAGCAAGAAGATCAAGGTGGTCAAGACCCCGGCGCGCCCCATCACCGTCAACGTGCGCTACCTGCCCGGCGGCAACGCCTACTACCACGTAGAAAACGAGAAGATGACGCTCACCACCCTGACCATCAACATGACCCGCGCCCG
>CAYSHQ010000289.1:0-3631 GCA_964430835.1 uncultured Lentisphaerales bacterium | reverse complement strand
TGGGCGTTGGGCGTTGGGCGTTGGGCGTTGGAGGTTGATGTCATCAGCTACCGCGAGAGCTTGTACTCGATGGAATCCACCAGCGCGAACCAGCTGGCCTCAATGATGTCGGTGGAGACACCGACCGTGCTCCAGACGGCCTGGCCGTCGGTGGATTCAATCAGCACGCGTACCTTGGCTTCGGTGGCGCGGTTCCCTTCCAGCACGCGCACCTTGTAGTCCGTCAGGCGCACTTCGGCCAGCACCGGATAGAAGCGCTCCAGCGCCTTGCGCAGCCCGCGGTCCAGCGCATTGACCGGGCCATCCCCCTCGGCGGCCGCGATCTCCTTATGCCCTTCGACGCAGATCTTGACGATCGCTGCGGCCCCCTCCAACTCGTTCTTGGCCGGGCGTTCGCTGATGATCTGGTAGTGCGCCAGCGTGAAGTGCGGCTGGTAGGTCCCCAGCGCTTTGCGTACCAGCAGTTCGAAGCTGCCGTCTGCGCCCTCGAACTGGTACCCCTGCTGTTCGAGCAACTTGAGTTGCGCGACCACCTCATCCACCACTTTGTCGGTCTTCTGTACCGCAGGCGCGATGCGCTGGATGCGCGCCAGCACGGCGCTGCGGCCGGCGATCTCGCTCATCAGGAAGCGCCGTGCATTGCCGACCGATTCCGGCGACACGTGCTCGAACGACTCCGAGCACTTGCGCACGCCATCCATGTGCATGCCAGCCTTATGCGTGAAGGCCTTGACGCCAACATACGGCAGGTCATCCGGCAGCGTGATATTGGCGATCTCCGCTACGCGCCGTGTGGCCACCACCAACCCTTTCAACTGCGCGGGCGTTATGCAGGCATACCCGGCCTTCAACTGCAGATTGGCGAGGATCGTAGCCAGGTTGGCATTACCGCAGCGCTCGCCGAACCCTGCCAGGGTCCCCTGTACATGCGTGGCGCCGGCACGCACGGCGGCCAGCGAATTCGCCACGGCCAGGCCGCTGTCATTATGCGTGTGGACCCCGACTGCGGCGCGGCGGCCGAAGCGTTCCAGCACCACCTGGGTGGCCTCGGCCACTTCCTCTGGGAAGCGCCCGCCATTGGTCTCGCACAAACAGAGCACATCCGCACCCGCCGCGACCGCCGCGTCCAGCGTGGCCAGAGCATAGGCCGGATTGGCCCGGTAACCGTCAAAGAAGTGCTCGGCGTCGTACACGACGCGTTCCGCGCGCGCCTTGGCATAGGCCAGCGTGTCGCGGATCATCTTCAGGTTTTCATCCGTGGTGGTCTTGAGCACGTCGGTGACGTGGAAATCCCACGATTTACCGAAGATCACCAGCACGGCGGTGCCGGCTTCCAGCAGGCTGCGGACCTGCGGATCGTCCGTCACGGCCACGCCCGGGCGGCGGGTGGCACCGAAGGCCGCCAACTGGGCATGTGTCAGGCGTAAATGCCGCACTTCGCGGAAGAACTCCAGGTCCTTGGGGTTGGAGCCCGGGTTGCCGGCCTCAATCAGCGGAATGCCCAGCCCATCGAGCGTTTCGACGATCGCCAGCTTATCGCGTACGGAGAAGGAGATCCCCTCCGACTGCGCGCCATCCCGCAATGTGGTATCCAGCAACTCCACCTTCTTCATACTCGTCCCTTCCCGCTGCCATGCTACTGTCAGGCTGGGCGAGGCCGCCCCGGCCACCGCCCCTGCCCCTGCTTCCCCACCGGTGCCAACTCAAGCTTCTGCTTTTGCCGCCGTTCCTGTGCGCGCCGCGTAGGCCTCTTCGCTGAGCAGGGCATTCACCGCCGACAGATAGGCCTTGATACTGGCCTCGATTACGTCGGTGGAGAGGCCGTGTCCATGATAGAGCCGGTCCTTGGCGCGCAGCTTGACGGAGGCCTCGCCCTGCGCATCCTCGCCGCCGGTGACCGACGACAGCGCAAAGTTCTCCAGTGCCAGGCTGAACCCCAGGACCCCCTCAATGGCTTTGAACGCCGCGTCGATCGGTCCGTCGCCCGTGGCCGACTGGCGCAGCAGCTCGCCCTGCTTGCGCACAAAGACCGTGCAACTGGCGGGAATATCATTGCCGGACTGCACGACGAAGCGCTCGAGCTTCAGGAGTTCCTCGGCCTGGGCGGCGCTGCCGCGCGCCAGGGCCTCGATATCCTCGTCCGAGACGGTCTTCTTACGGTCCGCCAGCACCTTGAACTCCGTAAAGAGTTCCTGGATGCGCGGCCCCTCCAGATGGAAGCCCAGCTCCGTGAGGCGGCTCTCGAAGGCATGCCGCCCCGAATGTTTCCCCAGCACCATGCGATTGCGCGGGATGCCGACCGACTCAGGAGTCATGATTTCGTAGGTGCCGGCGTGCGCCATGACACCGTGCTGGTGGATACCGGCCTCATGGGCAAAGGCATTCTCGCCGACAATCGCCTTATTGGGCTGCACGCGCGAACCAGTGGCGGTGATCACGCTGCGGCTGGCGTTGTAGATGCGGGTGGTGTCCACCTCCGCCGCAGCCACAAAGTAGTCTGGCCGGGTGCGCAGCGCCATGATCACCTCTTCGAGCGCGGCGTTGCCGGCGCGCTCGCCGATGCCATTGATGGTGCACTCCACCTGCCGCGCACCGGCCTGGACGGCGGCGAGGGAGTTGGCCACCCCCAAACCGAGGTCGTTGTGGCAGTGTACGGAGAGGATCGCCTCGCCGACGTTGGGGACGTGCGCCAGCACCCCGCGGATCATGGCACCATACTCTTCCGGCACGGCATAGCCCACCGTATCCGGCAGATTAATTATGCGTGCACCGGCGCGGATGACATCTTCCACGACGCGATAGAGGAATTCCGGCTCACTGCGCGAGGCATCTTCGCACGAGAACTCCACCTCCGGGCAGAGGTTGCGCGCATAGCGCACCATGGCCGCAGCTTGTTCGCGCACAGCGTCGGGCGACATCTTCAATTTGTACTGCATGTGCAGCGGCGAAGTGGCCAGGAAGAGGTGAAGGCGCGGGCGGGCCGCCTCGCGCAACGCCTGCCAGCCAGCGTCAATATCCTTGGTCAGGCAGCGGCAGAGCGAGGCCACCGTGGCCTGCCGCACGACGCGCGCGATCTCGCGCACGGATTCAAAGTCGCCTGGCGACGAAGCGGCGAAGCCGGCTTCGATGGCATCTACGCGCAGGAGCTCGAGTTGCGCGGCCACCAGCAGCTTCTCCTTCAAATTCATGCTGCAACCGGGAGACTGCTCCCCGTCGCGCAAGGTGGTGTCAAAGATATACAACCGCGGCTTTGCGCTACTCATGGTCACTCCTCTGTCCTCTTCCTCCGGCCTGCGTGCCGGTGTGCAAAACAAAAACCCGCCTCCCCGTTGCGGGGACCGGCGGGAGTCGCGTTTTGCGTATGGGCCTCGTGGCTACGCCAAACCGATCCTCCCGCAGGGTATAATTAAACCCAGCAGCCCCGGCAGGAAAATTCCCAGAATCTTTCCGGGCACACGACTGCCCTGACCGACGCAGGTGGCGTGGCCCGGCAAAACAGTATGGAGGAAAAGATCCTTCATTGGCGAACAAGATAGTGTCAAAACCCTGCGAAACTGGCAACCGGAAAAAGTTTACCCCCGCGGCATGCGCCCTGCTACTCTACCCCGCGAGTCAGGATGGCACGCGTGAC
>CAYSHQ010000288.1:0-3635 GCA_964430835.1 uncultured Lentisphaerales bacterium | reverse complement strand
AAAAACCGTTGATGTAACTGTTCAAATTTGGAGCGAGTTGGTTAGGGTCGTCGAGAAGTTTCGAGAAGTCCAGCTTGGAGAGGTTATAGAACGGTCGGTCTGTGGTCTTCTGGAGGAGGCTGCGGACGACCGTTTCCGGCTTGGTTTTGAGGCCCTTGTATTCCTCCAGCACCTGAGCCTTTGTGGGCGCGAGAAGACAATCGAACCGGCGCAGGACGGTAAGCGGCAGGATAACCTTGCGGTACTCGTTGCGCTTGTACGGTCCGCGGAGAAGATTGCAGATGCTCCAGATAAAATGGCGATTTGAGAATGGTTTTCGGCGGTCACGAGCTGGGTCCTGTTTAGTGGTGGTGTGAAGTCAGGATTAGAATTGCGGGAAATGATCGTTGATGGGGCATAGTGCATTTGTAACTACGCATCTCACTATGCACCTTTCCCAGCACAGACCGGTAGTAGAGGCATGTAGTTCGCGGGGGTATTGCGAGTTTTCTGGTGGCGCGCGGTGTCGCGTGTATTTCTGTGGCGTACAAGCATGGCAAAAGGGTGCTCTGGGAGTGGCCGACGGCCGGCGGGCGGGGCGCCCGGGAACCGGCGGCACACTTGTGAAAGCAAGCTACAAGCTATAACAGAAAGCGGGCGGCGTGCCTAGATAGGGAAACTACGCAATCTGAAGAGAGGTGTTAGGTGCTAGGTGGGAGACGTTCTTGGTGCTTAGTTCTTGGTTCTTCGTTGCTGGCGCCAGGTGGACAGGCGTAGGAAGGTACGGGGTGTGTGGGGGGAGTAACCGCGAAGGCACACGAATGGCCGCGAATGGGGAGGTTCGTGGTTCGTGGTTGCTGACGCCAGGGCAGAGGCGGGGGAGAAAGGTGGCAGGGCTAGGTGCTAGGGCTGGAGGGGGCATTGATGAGACATAATTACTTGGAAGAGAGTCGTTTGCAGAATAGAGGACGGCGCGCAGATGGGGCGAGAGAGGCAGTCGGCGGGTGATTTCGCGCGCGGGAAACTACACGGGGGTGACGGGGAACGCTGTTGTTCTTGGTTCTTGGTGCTTGGTTGCTGGCGACGGGGGAAGGTGTCAGGTGGTAGGTGGTAGGTGGTAGGGGTGCTGGCGCCAGGTGGACGGGCGGAAGAAGGCACGGGGGTAAAGGGGAGAAAGGCCAGATCGGCGTCAGAGGTCGGCATGGAGAGCGTGACGGTGGTCGCGTCGGACATGCTGTAGTCGGGGGCGGGGCGGCCGTAGCGGAGCATGCCTTTGAATATCCGGTCGATGCCGCAGCCGGTTCGTTCGGCGAGGCCGATGCGCTTGCGATGTCGGCGAGCAGAGGATTGCGGGAGCGCGGCGCGACGGTCATAATTCGGTATCGGTACCGGCACGCTTCCCTACCACAGCCAAACCTGCTACCGTTTCCCCCATGGCATCACTTGCAGAGCACTGCGCCGACTGCCGCCGGGAACTGGGCGAGGACTTCCGGCATGTCCATGAGTGGCTGGATGCCGTTTACAAGACCTTAGGCCGCAAGCACCGCTCAGTCCGGCACCATGCCGGCGGGGTCGAACAGATCCGGAAGCTGTGGGGCGACCAGGCCGCCCGGGCCGCCGAAATCCACATCCTGAAAGACTGCGGGGTGGTGCCAAGCGAGCAGGATGCCCAGATGGTGGCGCTGTTTGGGGCGAAGGCGATAACGAGTCCTAAAGGCGCCCTCGTTGGATCCGACAGGAGAATCCGTGACACCTGAGAGTGAAATCCAGCGCTTTATCACGACCGGCGAACACGACGTACTTCACGGTGCATGGGCGGGCCATGACTTCTTCACAAGAGCCCATACCGCAGATCGCACGCTACGCACCGCTCTGGCCGATGAAGTGCGGCGGCGGACCATAACCCAATCCCCTCCCTCGCTGCCGCCTGGTTCTCAGGCCGGCCCATTCGTGCTCCGCAAGGTTGCACCCATGGTGCAGGGTCTTTTCCCGGCAAATGAACGGCAGGCCATGCTCGACCTCTTCGAGAAGTCCCTCTGCTTTGTAACGCACGAAAACATCGACCAGCTCCTATCAGAAACGATCTGGCTGTCCACCGCCAGGCAGCTCACCAACCTGTACCTGGGAAGTCTTGGCTTGCCGGGGTTGAATGACCAACCAGTGGACTTCGTAGGGTTCAGCGAGGAAACGAACCTCTACTGTTCCATGGCGTATTTCCAGGACCAGGACCCTTTCGCCGACTGGGTCGTCCATGAGGCCGCCCACGTGTTCCATAACTGGAAGCGAAACAGGGTCGGCCTGCACAGTACACGCACCAGAGAGTTCCTGTTGGATATTGCCTTTGCCAAAAGAGAGCTATTTGCCTACGCGTGTGAAGCATACAGTCGAATACTGGAGCAGGCCAAACGGCCAGTCACCAAGCGCCAGATGCTCGCCGAGTACATCGAAAATCACGTACCCAGTTGCGAAGGCATCGACCGAGCCGAGTTGGTCAGCATTCTGACCGACGCTGTCGCTGCGCGCAACGGGTGGAAACAGATATTGCGGCGCTGCATGGGACAGGCTGAACCATGAAGGCAGATACCGCTAGTCAATTACCCGGACGCTCGGACGGGCGGAGAAAGGCACCGGGATAGCGTACTATACGGCGTCAGGCAATCTGCGCGCATCTGCGACCAGCTTTTGCACCCCATGACCGCGACTAACGGCCGCGGCTACAGAAAATCGGGCAGCGGGGCTACGCCACGTTCTGGTTCAACGTCGGTTGGCATGGGGATGCACGCCAGCCACGGCGCGTGCGCGCGTGGGTGTGATCGGATCAAACGCGATGCGGACTTCGGCGTGGAGCACTTTGGCGACACGGCGCAACATACTGAGGGAGTGTCCTTCGTAGGCCGGCGATTCCAAGCGGCTAACCTGTTGTTGGGAGGTGCCAAGTCGCCGCGCCAGTTCCTTCTGCGAGACGTGTGCATCCTTGCGCAGGGCCGCGATCTGCAAGGCCACGTCCCAAGCGGCCCCCGCCTGCTTGAAGCGCTCGGCAAAGGATTTGTCCTTCAACTGGGTTTCCAAGTATTCGTCGAAATTCGTCTTATTCATGGCACCATCCTCGTAAGCCAGTCATGCATCCGCGTCACTGCTGTTTGCAGGTCCCGGGCGGAGATCTCCTGCGCCTTGTTCCGAATCCCGTGAACGGCCACGATCCGCCTGCCCTTCATAAAGAAATACAGGACGCGCGTGTTCAGTTTCCCCACGTGCCGGAGTTCCAGGAGACCGTCGCCAACCGGCTTGGATAATGGCGGCCGATGGTACTGGCGAGTACGCAGTTTCGCAAGACCAGCCATGACTGCAGCAAAATCGTCCGGATCGTTGGCTTTCAGGTCGTCAAGAAACTCCTGCACAGGAGAGTTACCCGCTGACGACAGATAGAACTGTATGCTAAAGTCCATGGCCTGACAACATCAATTTTGGTGTATTGGTTTGGTTCGTAACATCGGCCCTCTGCTGCGCGCGCGTTACGAGACAACAACATGAGGTTACTGTTTCGTGTGATGTGGCGCAAGTGCAGTTCCAGCAACACTCACTAGGTGGTAGGGGTGCTGACGCCAGGTGGACGGGCGGAAGAAGGCACGGGGGTAAAGGTCAGGAACCGCGAATGC
>CAYSHQ010000287.1:0-3637 GCA_964430835.1 uncultured Lentisphaerales bacterium | reverse complement strand
CTCCCGTTCGGCGTGCAGCACTGGCTCGGCCGCGTCGTGCCGTTCTGCTTCTGCCAGCAGGGTCCGCGCCATAGTCGCCTGCTGCGCGTCGCAGGCCAGGTTCCCCCGTAGGAGCAAAACCTGCAGGCGATGGCTCGGTGTGGGCGTAGACGTAGTGGTCGAGAGGACTTGTTCGGCGAAGAGGAGCGCTGCCTGGCGATCACCTTGGAGGTAGGCGAGTTTGGCTTGCACCAGCGCCAGGTCGGCGAGATTGCTGTGGCAGCGTAGGAGCGCGGCGCGGGCCTCCTGCAACCGCTCGCCGGCGGCAGGATAGTGGCCGAGGTTGATCTGGCACACCGCCAGATTGTAGGCCGCGTCGGCGATTTCCGCCGCGTGGTCCATGGCGCGCGCACGCTGCAAAGCCTGCTCGTAGAGCAGGGCGGCTTTGTCCAACGCCCCGCGTGTGAAGGCGCGGCGCGCGGCACCATCCAGCTGCGCGAGGTGCGTGTCGCGCGGCGGGTTGGCGCTTGGCCGGGCCGACCAGCACCCGCCCAGCAAGAGGCATAAAAATAACCACGGCAGACGTCTCATGGTCGCACCTCGCTGGGCGGAATGCGCCCGCCGGGAGCCGGTTCTTCCATGTAGTTGCGGATGATCCAATGGCGCTGCACGCCTTCGACGAGTTTTTGCGTCTCGTGCAGTACTTGTTGTGTCTGCCGCAACAGGCCGGGCAGGTCTTTGACTTCGCCTGCGATGGTTGTGCTCAGGGCGGGCAGGGGGGCGCTCGCCTGGCGCAGGTCGGCCAGAATCGACTGCCCCTCCGCCATCGAAGCGGTGGCTTGGGCGAGCAGCATCTGCAGAGTATCGGCGACGGCGGGGTCCGTCAGGAGTTTTCCCGCTGTGCCTTGGCCCTGTACGAGACTCGCGACCAAGGCATCCAGGTTCGAGAGGAGTTGCTGCACTTTCGCCTGTGTGGGGCCGAGATCGGCGGCGACCTTGGTCCACGCGTCCAACGCGCCGCTGACCTGGTGCAATAAGGGCAAGACCTCCTGGCGGAACTCGTCTCGTATCTCATCGAGTCGGCCGGGTGCTTCGCGGCAGCCAATCGTGCCATTCTTGGCTGGTAAGGGCACGCCTTGGCCTCGGCTGATTTCCAGGAAGGAATCCCCTCCGACTTCGAATTTCTTCCTGATGCAGCCGAGGGAATCCACACGCACAAAGCGGAAGTACTCCTTGAGGATGTGCACCTGGGCCTGCATGCGCCCCTCTTCATCCACCGTGATGCCATCCACTGCGCCGACCAGTGTTCCCAGGATCTGAACCTCATTGCCCCGTTGCAGCCCATTGGCGCCATCGGCAGGCAGGAGTATGCTGAACCTGGCCCGTGCGGTGCACCACTGCTGCGTGTGTGCGCTGAGCACGATCCCGGCGACGAAGAGGGCCAGGATGGCCAGCACGAACGTGCCGGTGACGCGCCGAACGTAACGGAAGGGAAGCTCGTTTTCCATTAGGGCACCTCTGGGAGCACGTCCAGCTGCGCGCCCGTCAGCCGGGCCCGCCGTGTTGGTCGGAGGCCGGGATGGTTCCAGATCTCCAACGTCTCGGTTGTCCATAGCACGGCGGCGCCGCCTTTACGTGCCGTTCGCAGCAGATTGATCAATGGGGCGAGTATGTCCGTGTACACACCCTTCGTGGGGCGCTCCAGGATCAACAGGGCCGGTGTGCCCAGGAAGGCGCGTACGCACTCGGCTCGGCGTAAATCGTCGTGTCGCATCGCATCGGGCCGGCCGCGCGGGAGTCCCGGGAGTCCTAACAGGCGCGCCAGTTCCAGCGCTTCCTCTTCGATATCGGCCACGCTTCGGCGCGTGTGGTGCCGTTGCGCCAGCGTGATGTTCTGGGCCACGTCCATCCCGGTTACCCAGCCCTGCCCGGCGAACACGCGCCCGATCCGGCCGCGCTGCGCGGCGCTGCGGGCAGGTGCCAGCGCTTGCCAATCCTCGTCCAGAAAGGTGACGGTGCCCTGCAACGGCGCGACCAACCCCTCCGCAGCATCGGCCAGTGGCAGCCGCGCATGCCCCTTTTCCAACAGGACGAGCAAGAGCTCCCCGGCCGCCACTTCGAAACTGACGTTCCAGATGGCCGAATCGTAGCTGCGATCCGCTTCCACGGTTACAGCGGTAAATTGAAGCGTATTCATGTGGCGGGGTAGATGAGCAGGGATACGCCCACCGAGGTGAGCAGCAGGGCCGCAAACGATTGCACGAGGGCGCGGCGGGTGGCGTCGGGTACTTCGCCAATGGTGCCGCCCACGCCGAGCCCGTGCGTGCAGCAGAGTGTGGCGGTCAGGGTGGCCGAGATGACGCTCTTGGCCGTCAGGCTGATTAGGTCGGCCGGCGTGACGGACACCAGCACGCTGTGCATGAAGTAACTCCACTCATCGCCGGTCGCCCCAATGATCCGGCCGAATAGATATCCGCTGGCAAATGTCGCCCACACGAAGATCATGGTCAGACACAAGCCCGCGACCATCATGCCTGCCACGCGCGGCAGTACCAGAACCAGAAACGGGTCAATTCCCTGCGCATCCAGCACGCGCACTTCGCCTGACACTTTCATGATGCCCAGCTCGGTGGTCATGGTGCTGCCGCTGCGCACGATCAGCGCGAAGTTCGCCAGCACCGGCCCCAGTTCCCGTGCCACTACGACCACTAACAGCGGCCCCAGGTATTGCGATTGTCCGATGCGTTGCACCCACACCTGCACTTGCACAACCACCGAGATCCCCGCCAGCAGGGCCAGCAAGACCACGAACCCCACCGAGGCGACGCCCATCGACAGGACTTGGCGTGCGAAGGCCTCGCGCACCGTCCGGCACCAGACGCGCGGCGTGGCCGCTGCCCAGCAGACGCTGCCGATAACGGCCGCCACCAGGTGTAGTCCTTGCCAACGCTGTATGGCCCATATTCCGATGCGCAACAACATGGGATTACCATCGATTGCTTTCGTCCGGCACTGGCCCGCACGACTCGCAGGCGCACAGCTACCGGCGTCCCCCACACCGACATCATGGGAAAAATCTTGCCAGAAGCGCCGAGCAACGTCAAGCACACCATACCTCGCCCCCAGCAATTCTCATTATGGACTTGTGGCGGCGGGTCCGGCGGCCCCGCCCCAAGAACCGTGTGAAATCGACGAATTGTGGCAGGGCGGGGCCGCCGGACCCGCCGGATGCCATAATGAGAATTGCTGACCTCGCCTCACCCTTCCGAGCGGTGCAATGGGGGCGGGGGGGTGTTATTCCGCGCAGGGGGCAATAGTCGCGACGGCACGGCCATGGGCGCCAATGGGGACGGCTAGATCCTACGGGGGCGGCGGGCGTCGCCGCACGCCGGAACGGCACGGCGTCAACCGCGCGTCTGGAAATTGATGCGCAGCCACTGCGTGCAGTCGTCGCAGCGTTGTTCGTGTTTGATCGTGGCGGCGAGCTTCGCCTGCGCGGAGCGTAAGGATTGGTTCAGATAGTGGTGCGATGTTCTCCCGGATCAGTCGGTCGCAGGGTGCTTACGGCTGCGGGCGCTGGAAGTCGGCGTTGGCCGGGATGGCTAGGAGCGTGGCCACCAGCAGCTCGATGGACTGTTCCACGTCCTGCAAACTGAGC
>CAYSHQ010000286.1:0-3651 GCA_964430835.1 uncultured Lentisphaerales bacterium | reverse complement strand
CAGATGATCGCACCGATCGGGATAGGGTGGCCCCTCGCGGGGACCCCCTCCCACACCACTGATCGTACGGATCGCGTATCCCTCTATCACCGTCGCGCTTGCCAGGCGGCCGCTTCGCGCATGAAGGCCGCCGGATCGGCAAGCGGGATGACGCGACCGGGCGTGGTGAGGTCGCTCTCCGAGAGGATGAAGCCGTGGCGGTCGTCGAGCATCAGCCCGATGAAGTTGCCCTCCGCAGTGACCAGGCTATCACCGGCCGCGGGACGCGCTTCGGCGCTGACGGTGAGGTTGCGCGCCAGGAAGTTGATCCAGCCGCGATAGGTTTTGCGAATCACCAGGAACCCCGGCCGGTTCAAATCCAGTGCGACTTCCACCGGCGCGCCTACCCCCTCGGCAGAATGCTTGAACAGATAGATGTCCCGCAAGCCACGTTTGTCCAGCGCCGCTCGCCCCAGTAGGGGCGTCGGCGTAATGCCCGGTAGCGCGGGGCCGTCCGGCAGGCGCACAAAGGCCACACGGCTTTCGCTGGCGGTCACCAACAACGGACCCGGCACGGGGCGCACCGGTGTGTTGGTGCCGGGGGGCATAAGCTGGAGTTGCACTGCGGTGACGCGTTCATCCGCCGGCCAGGTGAGGTTCAGGTCGTCCGCATGCGCTGCCAGCCAGGTGGCGCCGGCCGCAGTAAAGAGTGGCGCATGCAGGGTCGTCCGCGACGCATACGGCTTGGCGGGCCGCGCCGTGCTTTCCGTGCCGACGCGCTGGGCGCGCAGCGTCACTTCGAGCGCTACGCGCGCATCGCGGAAGCGGGCAAAGGGACCCACCTGCCGCGCCTCCGTACGAGCGAGTTTCGCATCCATCTGACTCAACCCGTCGGCGAGGACCAGCTGCTGAGTTTGAATGGTGCTGAGGCCGGAACCCAGCGCGGCGGTATCGGCGCTGAGGCCTGTCCACATGGCGAGCTGATCGCGGCGGATCTCCTCGGTGGTCTGGCCGACGTCACGCTGGGCCTTTGCCAGTTCTTGCAGTTCGCGTTGCAGGGCGGCCTGCTGGCTGGCCAGCGTTTCGTTTTGCTTTTGGATGGTTGCCTCCTGCTGGTCCAGGCGGGTGCGCAGTTGCTGCGCTTGTTCCGCCAGTACGCTTTTCTGGACCAGCGTCTCTTGGAGGCGGTGCGCGACGTCGGCTTTCTGGGCCGTGATCGCATCACGTTCGGCCAACAGGGTGGCGCGGGTCTGCTCGGTCTGGCGCAATGTTTCCGCCTGCTGCGCAAGCTCGGTACGCAGCGACTCTTCCTGGCGGGCGCGCTCGGTACGCAGCGTGGTCATGGCGTTCTGGCTGTCGGCCAGTTGGCGCTCCTGGGTCGCCACGCGCGAGGCGAGGTGCGTCTTTTGCGCGGCAAGCGTCTGCGCATGCCCGGAGAGGGCTGCGAGTTGGTCGGCTTGCGTGGCTAACCGGGCGGCGGCCTCTTGCTGCTGGTACTCTTGCGCCCATTGCTGTTCCATGGCCAGCATGGCTGCGGGGGCGAACTCCGGCGCCACCTCCACCAGCGGCGTCCGGTGCACGGCACGGCGGACTTCGGCCGGTAACCCCGGGCCGCTGATGAAGAGCAGCAGCGAGGAGACCAGAAAATCCATGATAATGACGAGTAGCGCCGGCTTCATCGGGTCACCTGGTGGATAAGCTTTTCGCGCAGCGGATAGAGGTACGCCACGCGTAGGACCACTGCAAAGATGATCCCCACAAAAGTGGAGCCGTAGGCCAGGAAGCGGCTGACGCCCGCGCCAAAGGTGGTGATCAGCAGGAAGGCGAAGATCGTCAGGGCCAGACCGCAGTACAATGGCAGGTCGAAGAAGATATCCAGATTTTCCAGCCGCCGGAGCTTGAGTGCGGCCACGGCCGCGTCATCCGGCGCGCCGCTTTTGCGGGCCACGCCGGTGGGGACGGTGCCCAGTTCCACCTCCCGCAGCTTGCGCCGGGCGATCCAGTAGCAGCCACCCTGCACGATCAGGATCGCCAGCAGCAGCAGGACCAGCGAGACGGCCTGGCTCTGTTCCGGTGGCGTGACGGGTGCGCCGGGGGCTGGTACGGCACCTGCGTTGCCGGCGGGCAGTTCCAGCGGGGCGCCAGGTGCACCGGCTGGGAGCGTCGGCGTGACGGCCGGGAGCATCAGCAGCAGGCAGAGCGCCACGGCACCCAGCACGATGGCCAGCCAGTAGGCGCGGAATAGCGGGCGGTTGCCGAGCCCGGCCAGCGGCGTGGCCGGTGCAAAGGTGTCGCGGAAGAGCGGCCAGGGGACCAGCACCGCGCCGAGCGCGGCGCAGAGCAGCGCCACGAGTGCGTATTTAACCAGCAGGGCCTGACGGCCGAGGTGGGCCTGCTGTGCCTGCCACCACGCGCCGCCGAGCACATGGCGCGGTGCGGCGGGTGTCAGCGTATTCAGGGTCGCGGCTGGCAGTGCGGGATTGTGGAGCACGAGCTGCAAGCCGGGGACGCCTTTGGCCAGTGCGGCATGGAGGTTGTGCAGGCCGGCCACCCCGTGTTGCATCACAAAGCCGATGCAGCGGCTACTTAGCTCCGGTGCGACCAGCTCGGTGACCGCCAGGATCTGGGCCAGCTGGTTGGCGCTGTCCGGCGTGGCCACGGCTATGCGCGTCAGCAGCTTGACCTGATCCACGCTGGCGGCATTGCGCAACAGGATCTGGAAGACCGCCCACGACTTGCACGTCCGGCCCAACTGCTGGATCGGCATGACGGCTTCCTGCACGGCATAGGCGGCGAGCGCATTGGTGGGATCCGCTTGCACGAACTGCAGGGCCTGGCTGAGTTGATCGACCAGTGCGGGGCCGAGGGCGAGCTGGGCGTGTGCGGCGGCGGCCAGCATCAGCGCGGGGCCAGCGGGCGCGAAGACGGTCGTCACGGTGCCACGTGTTTCGCGCACCAGCGTTTGGAAGCGCGTGGGTTGGCTGCCCGCCTGCCAGTCGCGCACGCCGCCATAGGCAAAAAAGTCGGCCACGGACTGACCGGCCAGCCCCTGGTAGCTGTTGGCTTCGTTGTGTGGCCGCGTCAGCCCGAAGGTGGTGAGCGCGGCGCCCGGTATGGTGTCATCGCGCAAGGTGGCGAGGTAGCCGGCGCGCAGCTTTGCGCAGGCGGCGGCACCGGCCAGTTGCTGTTCTGCGGGATAGTCCAGCAAGAGCAGCGCCACGCCTTTCTGCCCGGCCAGCCAGGCTTGCGAGGCCAGCGTGGTAAAGTCTGGTTCAGGCAGACGCGCATAGTGTTGTTCCGGGCGGTCCGGGGCCGCATCCGGCAACCGCAACAAGACCAGTAACCCCAGGCCCAGCAGGACCAGGCATAGCACGCGAATCAGCTTCATATCGTATTTCTCCCATAGCGACTCAGGTATCGGGGTTCAGGGTTCGGGGAAAATCTGGCGATTCGCCCACCTGTGTTCGACCAGATAACCGCAACCCCAATGCGCGACCGTTCTGGCAGTGAAATCCGACCTGAACCCTGCCCCTTGAACCCTTTGCTCCTGAGTCGGTACTTTCTCCCACGCGGCTTATTCTACCACAATTTGGCCGCGGGGAAACAGTTTGCACGTGGGTCCTCAAACTGCGGGAGTTGGAAGAATGGAAGACTGGAAGATTGGCCAACCTC
>CAYSHQ010000285.1:0-3652 GCA_964430835.1 uncultured Lentisphaerales bacterium | reverse complement strand
GTTTCCGCAAATCCTGCTGGATGGTTCCCAGCGAAACCCCGATCTCGCGAACCAGCGCACGAAGGTGCAACCGCTGCGTCGTTAGGCCAAAAAGGCATGACAGGATGCCCGCTCGTGTCCGCGAACAAAAGAGTTGTTCCAACAAATTCATCTGTATGGTTGTACCATACGCTTGTATGGTTTGGCAATACAGAATCCGCCGCTTTCTGATTTTGCGGCACGAGTTTGTCGCGGACTGCCAACTGCAGAATCAGTTCCCACAGTTGTGGACGAATTCTGAATGCCCCTCGTTATCCGTAGTCGTCGCCGTAGTCGCCCACCGGGTTCTGCCGTCGCGACACGTGTCCTGCGTAGTTACCGGGGTTGAATGCAGACAAAAAGAGCATTAGCCGCCAAAACTAACAACGCGCTAACAACGCACTAACATGAATCCATACACTCTTTCCCTTTGCATTATTAGAGCATGCGACCGTCGCAACAACTGCCACCAGTACTGGTTTGGCGAAAGACAAGCGAAGTAGAGACTAATTGGATGATTGGCGATGATCACAACGCGGGCCACGCGTCCGGGCGCGGGCGGCTGTTTGCGCGTCTACGCGCGACGCCGTTACAGGATGGCGTCACGAGGGCGGTGGCAGGTGTCTTTTTGCTCCTGCTGACGTTGTGCGCCAGCGCGCAGGAGACAGCCACCGCCAAGGGCGGCATTCGCGGCACGATCTACGACGCGGATTTTAATGTGCCTGTCCCTGCGGTACGGGTGTCGGTGCCGGAAGCCAACCGCACCACCAACACCGTGGAGGATGGACACTACGCCATTGCCGATCTGGTGCCCGGCATCTACACCGTGATGTTTGCCAAGGAAGGGTTCCAACGCGAAACGCGTATCAATGTGCTGGTGTCGCCTGGCGCGTTTGCCGAGGTAGATACGCGGCTGTTCGGCGAGTACACCGACATGGATGAGCTGGTCGTGTCGGACATTGATCTGGGTGGCGCTTCGGAAGTGGGACTCATTAATCTGCGCGCAGCGAGTGTGAGCATGATGGATTCGGTGGGCGCTGATCTGATGAGCCGCGCCGGCGCAGGCACGGCCATTGCCGCCATGCGCCTCGTGACCGGTGCCAGCGTACAGGATGGTAAATACGTCGTGATCCGCGGCCTCGGCGACCGCTACACCTCGACCTTGCTCAATGGCGTGCGGCTGCCGACTGCGGACAAGGAGAAGCGGGCCGTGCAGCTCGATCAGTTCCCGGCTGCCATTATCGAGAGCATCCAGGTGAATAAGACCTTCATGCCAGATATGCAAGGCGATGCCAGCGGCGGAGGCGTTAACATCGTTACGAAGAGCCTGCCAGACAAGCGCGTGCTTTCCGCAAGCGTTTCGATCGAATACGACACACAAGCAACTGGAAACTCGAACTTCAGGACGCCCGCAGGTGGCAGGAACGCCTTTGGCGGCACGCGCAACGAAAAGAACCTGACCTTCTGGAATCCCGGCAGTCTGGACGCCCCCCGTGGGTTATGGACAGAGAAACAGTCGGCAACCTTGCGGGAAGATGCGCCGCCGCCGAACAGCGGATTTAAATTCGCCAGCGGTGATAGCTTGACACTAGGAGATTGGCAGTTCGGCGGGCTGATCAACGGTTCGTACGGCCAGAAATACAAGTATCGCGAGGGGATCAAGAACAAGGTGCGACCGAGCCAGGTAGCGGGGGAGAATGCCGAGTACTACGAACTCGACCCGAACAATATTAAGACCACGCAGACCTCGACGGACGAGCAACTCTGGAGTTCCGGTCTCACCCTGGGAATGAAGAGCGAAAACCACGAAGTGAAACTTACCGGCATCTACACTCATCTGGCCCGCTTGAAGACAGACCTGCGATATGAGTACCCGATCGAGCCTACATTGGTCAACACCAATGCGCGTCGCCGTACGATTACCACCAGCCGCGCCAGAATGTTTGATACGTTGACAGAGTATGCCGAGAACGCGAACGGCACTGTGCAACTGGCAGGCAAACACACATTGGAGCAGTTGAACGACCTTGAGCTTGATTGGACGGCGGCCTACAACGTTTCGGAGAGCACGGAGCCAGACCGGCAGTCGTTCTGGGGGGGCTATAACTTTCAAGGCAAAACGGACTTGGCAGGTAACCCGATCTCTCACTATTCGGAAGCGGGCGGAGATTTTACCCGCCGATGGCAGGACACCCGCGAGATGTCGCAACAGTTGCAAGGCAACGCCAAACAGCCGTTTACGCTGCTGGAGCAGGAGGGTTATGTTAAGGTTGGGTGCTTTGCCGATTGGTGCAATCGTAGTTACCGCAATCGTGTCTATTCAACAACCATCTATTATTCGGCTGAGGACGAGTATGACTTCAGTCAGTTTGGCTCGGCAGTAGACGCCTACCCCTGGTCCTTGGCATCCGCAACTACGCAGAGCACGGAGTACGACGGGGCGCAAGAGATACAGGCGACTTATGGCATGTTGCGGGCACCACTCCCCGAATGGATTGATCTGATTGGCGGGGCGCGTATGGAACGGACCTTCATGCAGACCGACGTCTGGAGCGCAGCGCCGGACATGCAGGGGACGATTGATGTGGACCGTGTGATTTTAGGCCCGGATGGCGTGTACAGGCTAATTCCGAACTTCAAGCTGTCTGAAGAGGCTGCGGCTGCGAGCATTGAGCAGGTGGATATGTTGCCGGCTGTGGGGATCAACTATAAGGTGGTTCCAGACGTTTCCATCCGGTTGGCGTGGAGCCGTACGATCGCGCGGCCGACGTTTCGGGAGTTGACGCCGGTGCGCTATGCCGAACCAGATCCCTCCAAGTTCTTTGTCGGTAATCAGGATCTGGCGATCTCGGCGCTGGAGAACTACGACCTGCGCGCGGAGTTTCGCCCTGGCGGCGGCATGGATCTGGTGGCAGCCAGCGTGTTTTACAAGAGCATCATTGATCCGATACAGTACACCACTTATTCCGACCCCGGCGCAGGCAACTCGTCGCAGTATCTGTTTCCGGAGAACTATGGCGACGCCTGGCTGCAGGGGCTGGAGCTGGAGGCGCGTAAGGGGTTGGGGTTTATCTGGTCGGCCCTGCAGGATGTCAGCTTGAGCGCCAATGTGACCGTCCAGGATTCGTTCGTGCAGTACACCGATTCACTCAAGACCAAACTCGCGCGGGTGGGGGTTGCGGATGATGGCCGCATCATGGACGGCCAACCCGCCTGTCTATACAACGTCAATCTGATCTATGACAACCAGGCAAGCGGTATCTCTGCCGGCATTTTCTACAACTTCAAGGGCGAAACCTACGTGTCCGGTGAAGGCGCCATTGATGCCACGTACATACCCAATACGCTCGAGATGCCGCTGGGTTCGCTGGACCTGACGTTTGGTCTGAAGTTCGCGCAGAACTGGCGTTTGGGCATTGAGGTCAAGAATCTGCTTAATCCCATGATCGAGACGATGTACCGCGGTCCCATGGGCGATCTGCCGAATTATTCGTACCGCCAGGGACGCACGTATTCCATTTCGCTGGGGTGTACGTTCTAGGTGGTGGGACGGTGGGACGGTGGGACGGTGGGACGGTTTGACGGAAGACGGTGAGACGGTGAGGCGGTCGGACGGTGCGCGTTAGCGATGCGG
>CAYSHQ010000284.1:0-3663 GCA_964430835.1 uncultured Lentisphaerales bacterium | reverse complement strand
GGTGGTGGACTGCAGTGGCAGCCAAAAGCAGACCACTGGCGGCATCAGCGTCTGGCGGCAGTGCGCCCAACTCACCGCCTGTCTGGCCTATCTGGTCCTGCGGCAGCGCGACTCCGTTGGACTGGCCATGACCAATGCCGCCGAAACGGTCTGGCTCCCCTCCTCCTCTACCCAGACCCAACTGGTCCGCATCCTGCAGGCCCTGGTCAAGACGCGCGCCGCGGCAGCGGACGCCGTGGACAGCGCCCTGCGCGCAACCCTCGAACGCGTCACACGCCGCGGCGTCGTGATCCTCATCTCCGACCTGATGTTCGACCCGGATACCGTCCGCCAGGGGATCCGCAACCTGCAGGCCCGCGGCCACGAAGTGCTGATCTTCCAAATCCGCGACCCAGACGCGGAAAACTTCCCCTTCAACCGCTGGGTGCAGTTCGAATCCCTGGAACGCGCCGGCGTGCGCCATCGCGTAGATACCGTCCCCCTGAAGCGCTTCTACCAGGAGGAGTATCGCGAGTTCATGCAGGACTGGAAGAACTGGACACGCAAGCACGACGTGCACTTCATGACCCTGCGCAGCGATGAACCGGTCGAAAACGCCCTCTCCATGTATCTGGCCATGCGCGCCGGGGGAGGCCGCGGCGCATGAATTTCGTCTATCCGGGCATCCTCTTCGGCCTGCTGCTGGGGGCCATCCCCATCCTCGTCTACTACCTCATGCGCTTCCGCTCGCTACGCGTAGCGTGGGGCGCGGATTACATCTTGGAACGCGCCATGGCGCGTCGGCGGCGCAAGGTGTACTGGGACCAGATCATTCTCCTGACCTTGCGGGCCCTGGCGGTGATGGCCATCGTCGCGGCCTTTGCCCGGCCGCAATCGCGCAAAAAACAGAACGTCGTCACCGGCAGCTCCGTCCTGCGCGTCCTGCTGGTCGACAACTCCTACAGTACCCTGGCCGGCAAGAGCGGCCAGACCGTACACGGCCAAAACTTGGATGCCATGCGGGAACTGACCGCGCGCTGGGGGCGCGGTGAGAAATGGTCGCTCTATGTCTTGGACAGCCATCCCCGCTGGGTCGTAGACCAGGCGCGCGTCGTAGACAGCGCCCGCACCCTAGCCACTTTGGAAAACCTGAAGGTCGAAGAGACCGCCGTCTCCCTGGCGGCCGGATTGAAAACCGTACTCTCCCACGGCATCGGACAGCAGCGCGAGATCTACATCTTCAGCGACGATCAGGCCGCCGCCTGGGACGGTGCCGACCAGATGGTGGCGGGCAATGACGATAAAACACGCATTTTCTGGGTCCATCCGCCGCTGACCGACCGTCGCAACCTCGGCGTAACCCGACTGGATGTCGGCCATGAAAGCGTGCTGCGGGGCTTCTCCTTCCCGGTTTATGCACAAGTGGCTAACTTCAGCGACGAGGCGGTGCGCGATGCGGAACTCTCCTTCCTCGTCAACGGCACCGTGGCTGGTTCCAAGCGCGTCTCGCTCCCCCCCGGCCAGAATACCCGCGTGGATATGGACCTGCGCCTCGACGAAACCGGCCCGCACCTGATCACCGCACGCCTGAATAACGATGTGCTCCCCTTTGACAATGCCATGTCCGCCGGCGTCGAAGTCATGGAGGCCATCTCGCTGCTGGTCCTGCGCGATGCCGACCGCACCGGCAAGTTCGAATCCTCCGCCGCCTTCCTGAAACTGGCAGCACGCATCCTGGCCGGCAGCAGCACCAACGAGGCCGCCGGCCCCCTGCGTATTAAGGAGCATACCGCCGCGGCCTGCACCCTGACGCAACTGCAAGCACATGACGCGGTGATCCTCGATGGCGGCCGCACCCTGACGCCCGAACTCACCGCCACCTTGCGCCGCTACGTCGAGGAAGGCGGCGGCCTGATCCTGGCGGTGGACGACAGCGTGGACCTGGCTGCCTGGCGCCGCTTGCTGACCCCGGCGGGGCTGCTCCCTGCCTCCCCGGTCCGCGTCAGCAACGGACCACTGGGTAGCGACACCTGCCGCCGCCTGAGCCGCTCAGGCTTCGACCTCCCCGCCCTGCGTAACCTGGAAACCTGCCCGGATGGCGATGTCAGTCAGGTGCGCTTCTACACCTGGACCGAATTCGACAACCCCAGCGCGGGCACGGAAATCATGGCCCGCTTCTCCGACAACTCCCCCTTCGCCTGGCGGCGGCGCATGGAACGCGGCAGCATCCTGCTGCTCGCCGCCGGCCTCAACTCACGCAACAACAACCTGCTCGTGCGCGAAACCGTCTACCCCTTCCTGGTCCACCTGCTCTCCGAGGCCGCCAGCGCCAGCCAATACAAACATGTGGTCGGCCGCAATGAAGCCGTGCGCTACCTGGCCCGCGGCGAGACGCCCATCGGTGCCATGTTTGAAATGGACAAGGACGAACTGGTCCCCGCGGCCATCTCCCCCCTGCCCCTGGGCAAGCGGGTGGAATACGCCCCCGGCGCGAATCGTACCGGACCGGCCTCCCTCCTCGTCTTGCTTAAAAACAGCCAGAAACGCATCTATTTCGGCATCCAGGGCGAACGCACGGATTCGAACCTCACCCCCATGTCCGACACCTACCACGTACGCCTGACAGAAACCCTGGGCTGGACCGAGGTCGGCTCCGCCAAGGAGTTGATGGACGCCCTCGAAGCACAAGGCCACGGACAGGAATTCTATGGCTGGGTGCTGTTAGCCGTCCTGCTCTTCGCCCTCGGTGAACTGCTGATGGAATTGAGGTTCGTGTAGGCCACGTTGATACCATGGAACCGTTACGAACAGTTGAATTTGCGCTACGCTTCGCAGCCGCCTTATCCGCTTGGTGGCTGATGTTGGCCATTCCTCTGGCGGTCGCGCTGTGCGTGGTGCTCTACCGTCGCCAGTCGCGCACCATCGCCTGGGGGCATGCCTGGGGGCTTACGTTCCTACGGGTGATCATCATGGTCAGCGTGGTGGTCCTGGCATTCCGCCCCAGTCTGATCCGCCGCATCACCACCACCTACCCTGGCCGATTACTCGTGATCATGGACGACTCCGCCAGCATGGGGATCGCCGATCCTAACTTGCCGGAAGAAGATGCCTTGCAGATCGCCCGACAGGCCACCGGACGCCTGAACGGCCGCGAGGCCCCGGCCCTGACCCTGCGCGCAGAGATTCTCGCCACGGAGCGTATCCTGATCCAATTCGACCGGTTTGGTCGCACGGCCGACCGCACGCAGGACTCGTTCTGGCGCGAAGCCGAACGCGTGCAAACCGATGTCAACAAGCGTCTCGATACGGTAGCCCAACGTGCCGCCGACTTGGCCAAGGGCGCTGATACCACCAACAAACTGCAGGAGGCGGCCACCCTCTGTCGTGATCTGCAGGGCTTCCTCAAGCCCCTCTTCGCTGGCAGCCAGCCACCATCCGACGACTTCACCCGCACTATGCGCGCCACGCTGACCTCCCTGACCGCCGCGCTGGATGCCGCACAAGCCGCTGCGGACCACACCGCGCTGGTCGCCAAAGATCCTGTGCTCTCCGAAACCCTCGGCACTGTGCGGCGCACCTCCCGGCTGGAACTGGCCTATAGCTGGCTGCTGCAGAACCGTAACGCCCTCATACGGAGTGCGGAGCAGACCGGTCTCTGGTTGCTGCCACTTTCCCAACCCGAGG
>CAYSHQ010000283.1:0-3677 GCA_964430835.1 uncultured Lentisphaerales bacterium | reverse complement strand
CCCCATGGTTCTCGACACGGTGCCGCCATTCCAATCACCAGAAAAGGCAGCCAGGATGACGATGTTCCGGATGGTTTTAGTCCCCGCCACCGGGATACCCTGCGGCGTGATCACGGTGGTAGTCGCGCCGGTCGTAATCGTCGTGGTGGTACTGGAACTAGATTGGGCTGCGATCCCGGTCGACCGCGGACCGCGCACGGCTTGCTGACGGGCGGCGATATGCGCACGTAGCACGTTGCGGTCAGGCAAGGCCTGTTTTTGCAAGGCGAAGCGGGTGGGATCCGAGGATCCTACCCGCGCGGACGGAATCGCCTCAAACCCTGCACGATCCTTGGCCGGCCGGGCAAACTTCCAGAACTGATCCTGCTCATCGTGAACCACAGCCAAACCATCGGCATCCTCATGCCAGGAGAAGAACTCATCGCCGCGTAAATGCAGACGGAATTTTTTGCCATCGGGTTGTGTCATTTCGCGTGGTTCCGGCATCGCCGGGACCGCCATGACAGGCACAGCCCTGCTCAGCACGAGCAAATACAGGCAAAGCACGCACCTAAGCGCGTGGCGACACCACCAGCCGGGTCGCAGCGCCTGCCATATAATGCCCATCTGCATGCCTATAATCTTCCTGCTTTGCGGCTGGCATCACAAGCTGAAACCAGCCGGCCAACCCGCTATTCTCATTATGGTAGGCGGCGGGTCCGGCGGCCCCCGCCGTACCTGACACAATTCGTAGATTTCACCAATTCGCGGCGCTAGCCAGTAGCCCCGGCCCGCCCCCGGGCCGAGGGCGGATTGCTATCCTGAGCCTGTATAAACTATACGTGCGCTGCGAGCGGGGCGGCGGGAAAAGTAGCCGAGGGCAGGCCGGAAACGACTCCTGAACCCCGAACCCTGAACCCTCCGCTTGCAAAACCGGGAGTTTTGCAAGCGCCTCAACAGGTATGCGCCCCGGTGCGCCATACCCCGCTATTCCTCCTTCCCCGCGTCCGCTAGAAGCCGTATCATATTAGACATGTTCGTGCTAGAAACCTATCTGGAGACGCGACGGCAGGAGTTGGAGCAAGCGTTGGTGGCGGCGCTGCCGGTGCCGGAGAACCGACCGGTGATCCTGGCCGAAGCCATGCGCCATGCCGTGCTGACCGGTGGCAAGCGGCTGCGCCCCATCCTCTGTCTGGCCGCCGCCGAGGCCGTGGGCGGCACGCCACAGGAAGCCATCTGGCCGGCTCTGGCGCTGGAACTCTTTCATACGTATACGCTTGTGCACGACGACCTGCCGTGCATGGACAATGATCTGGTGCGGCGCGGGCACCCCACTGTGCATGCCAAGTACGGCGAAACCATCGGCGTACTCGCGGGCGACGCCCTGCAAGGGCTGGCCTTTGAACTCCTGGGGCGGACAGCGGAAAAGCGCCCCGGCATCGTCGCCGGGCTGGTCACCGAACTCGGCCAGGCCGCTGGCGCCAGCGGCGTGGTGGGCGGGCAGGTGGAGGATATCCGCTATGCCGGGCAGGCTGATGCCGCCACCCTGACCTTCGTCCATCAGCATAAGACCGCCGATCTTTTTGTGGCCGCCTTGCGCATGGGAGCACTCGCTGGCGGGGGCGCACCGCCAGCCGTCCAGCAGCTCGGCACGTATGGCCAGCATCTCGGTTTGGCATTCCAGATTGTGGATGATCTGTTGGACGCCGGCGAAGCCCGGGCCGGTAAACCGCCGGAGCTCTCCTGCCTCCAGCTCTGGACCCCCGCCGAGGCCCGGCAGCAAGCCACCGCCCACACTGCGGCGGCTATGGCCGCGCTACCAGGGCTCCCCGGACCCTGCGAGCCCCTGCGCGCGCTGGTAGCAAAATTACTGACACGCGTTCAATAATAATACCACCGCCGTCCTACGAGACGGCAAACCGAAGGAATATAGCCATGCGAGAGATCCACATCACGGTCGAAGATCAGCCCACGGTCAAGATTGTCGCCGGCACGCTGGTGCGTGATTTGCTGCCAGCCAAGGCGCCCAATGGCCTCGATGTGCTGGCGGCGATGGTAAATAACGAAGTCGTCTCGCTCAACCACCCCTTGGTGGTCAATGCCCAAATCGCCCCCCTGACGCTGGCCGATAATCATGGGTGGCGCGTCTACCGCTGGTCACTCGGGTTCCTGCTGGCCATGGCCATGCGCACCATCGCTCCGCAGACCCCGTTCCGGATCCGGCATTCGCTCGGCAACGGGCTCTTCTGCTCGGTCAAATGGAGCGAGACCGACAGCGTCATCCCGCTGGCGGCGCGTGTCACGCGCATTGAGCACGCCATGCGCGAGATCGTAACGCGCAATCTCCCCATCGAACCGGAATTGCACTCCTACGAGGATGCCCTGAGCCTCTTTGCCGAAACCAGCCAGACCGACACCATCAACCTGCTGCGCCATCGCAATCCGCCGCATGTGGCCCTGCTGCGCTGTGACCAGTTTCTGGATCTGATGCATGAGCAGCCGATTGTGCACCGTACCGGGCTGTTGCCGCTTTTCCAATTGGTCCCCTACGAAGCCGGCTTCGTGCTCGACATGCCCGCAGTGGAAACCCCCACGCGCGTGGCACCGTTCGAGCCGCAACCGCACCTCTTCCACGTCTACCAGGAACATGCCGCTTGGGGACGCATCCTCGGCGTCACCACGGTCGGCCAACTCAACGAAACCGTAGTCAACAAACAGGTGGATGACATCATCCACACCTCGGAAGCGTTACACGAGAAGAAGCTGGCCGCCATTGCCGCCACCATTGCCAGCCACCGCCCCACCATCCGGCTGGTGCTGGCCGCCGGGCCATCCAGCTCCGGCAAAACGACGTTCGCCATGCGCCTGGTCTCGCACTTGCGCGTCAATGGGTTGCGTCCGATTGTGATCTCCACCGACGACTATTTTGTCGGGGATGAGCAGAACCCGCGCGACGAACAGGGCAAACTGGACTACGAACACATCGAGTCGATGGATCTGACGCGCCTGAACCACGACCTGCTCGACCTGCTGGAAGGGCGGGAGGTCCACCTGCGCCTCTTCGACTTCCGCACCAAGACCGGCCATGACCGCCCGGCGGTCACGCGTCTCGGCGCTCAGGACGTGATCATCATGGAGGGGATCCACTGCCTCAACCCGCAGCTCACGGCCCAGGTGCCGCGCGCCGTGAAATTCCTGATCTATGTAAGCGCCCTGACGCAACTGGGGGTGGACCGCCACAACCGTATTTCCACCACGGACAACCGGCTGATCCGGCGTCTGGTGCGCGACGATCAATACCGTGGCCATGGCGCGCTGAGCACGATCCAGCGCTGGCCTTCGGTGCAGCGTGGCGAAAAACGCTGGATCTTTCCCTTCCAGCACCTGGCAGACGCCACCTTCAACTCCGCCCTCGATTACGAACTGGCCGTGCTGAAACCGTTTGCCGTCCCCCTGCTCGACCAGATCAAACCCAGCCAACCGGAATATGCCGAAGCGCGGCGCCTGACCGGTTTTCTCCACAACTTCCTGGCCATCCCGCCGGTGGTGGTACCCGGCAATTCCATTCTGCGCGAGTACATCGGCGGCAGCCAGTTGAAGTATTAGCCGCCGGGGAACGCGGCCATGGTCTTTTCCTGAAGCACCACATTATGCAAGCTGGCTGTAGCAAGGTCTTTGTGGTAACCACAGAAGGCGCT
>CAYSHQ010000282.1:0-3682 GCA_964430835.1 uncultured Lentisphaerales bacterium | reverse complement strand
AGTACAAGATGAGCATGTACAAGAAGCAGATGCTCTACCAGCAGGAAGGCAAGCGTCTGATTTCTGTGTACCCCAAGGATCTGTCGGCTTTGGGGCGTCTCCTCTCGGACAAGTTGCATGCCTTCGGCTTCTCTTTACCGCCGGCACCGAAGAGCGTAGCGAAGTCAGCCCCGCTCCCCGTCTCCTGGCCTCTTGCCGCACTCTCCCGCCCACCCGCCACATTCCCTGCGCCTGGCTTTTCTGCTCCCGGCGTGCAGGCGCTTTTCTATGAGAGCGTGCCGTACCAAGGCAAGCCCACGCGTGTTTTTGCCTGGCTGGGCGTGCCGGAGGTGCCCGCAGGCCAGACCTGCCCGGGGGTGGTGCTCCTGCACGGGGGCGGCGGCACGGCCATGGACGAGTGGGTGCGCTTGTGGAACGCGCGCGGCTACGCGGCCATTGCCATGGATCAGTGTGGCTGCGTGCCGGGGGCGCCTGAGACCCGGCAGTGGGGTACGCACGCACGCCACGAGCATGGCGGGCCCGCCGGTTGGGAGGATTCCTTCGACCGCACCGCCGAGCCCATCGAAGACCAGTGGCTCTTTCATGCCGTCGCCGCGGCCATCGCCGGCCATTCGTTGCTGGCCGCGCAGCCGGGTGTAGACGCCGGGCGCATCGGTATTACGGGCATCTCCTGGGGTGGATACGCGACCTGCATCGTGGCGGCCGTGGACACGCGGCTGCGCGGCGCCGTGCCGGTCTATGGCTGCGGCTTTATCGGGCACGACTCGGGCTGGACCGACAACGCCTTCCTCACGCGTCCCGCTGAACAGGTGCGGCGCTGGCTCGACCTCTGGGATCCGTCGCACTACCTGCCGCACGTGTCGTTGCCGATCTGCTGGGTCAGCGGCACCAACGACGGGGCCTATCCGCTATCGATCCTTCAGAAGTCGTATCAACTGCCCACGGGCCCGCGCTCGCTTTGTATCCGGGTGGAGATGGGGCACAGCCATTGGCACGGCTGGGCGCCGGATGAGATCGGTGTCTTCATGGACAGCCTTGTATGCGGCGGCGCGCCGCTGCCGCGCCTGCGCGAGCACGGTCGCGCCGACAGCAAGGTCTGGGCCGTCTGCGAAAGCACCCGACTGATCCCGAAGGCGGAGCTCTGCGTCACCCGCGCCTTGGGCCACTGGACCGATCGCAAGTGGAATATCCACCCGGCGCGTTTCGATGCCGCCACGGGGCGCATCGAGGCTGATCTGCCGCCGCACGGGACGGTCTGGTTTCTGAACGCGTTCGACGATCACAACTGTGTGGCGAGCACGCCGCACGAAAGCCTGCAGGAGACAGCATGGAAATGAAGAAGTGGAGACCGGCCATCACGGGGTTTGACCAGATGCTGCACGGGGGCGACTACAACCCCGACCAGTGGCTGCACGAGCCCGCGGTGATTGACGACGATTTCCGCCTGATGCCCAAGGCGGGTTACAACATCGTCACGATCGGCGTCTTCGCCTGGGCCAGCCTGGAGCCGACGGAGGGGCGCTACACATTCAAGTGGTTGGACGACATCATGGACCGCGTCGCCAAGGCCGGCATGAAGGCGGCGCTGGCCACGCCCTCCGGCGCCAAGCCGCTCTGGATGTCGGAGAAGTATCCCGAGATCCGTCGCGTCACGGCGCAGGGCGTGCGCGAGCTCTCCGGGTTCCGCCACAACCACTGCTACACGTCGCCCGTTTATCGCGCGAAGGTGGCGGCCATCAACGAGCGGCTGGCGAAGCGCTACGCCACGCACCCTGCGCTGGGGATCTGGCACCTGTCCAACGAATACGGCGGCGAGTGTCACTGCCCGCTCTGCTATGAGGCATTTCGCGCCTGGCTCAAACGCAAGTACGACACGCTCGACGCGCTGAACGCCGCCTGGTGGAGCCCCTTCTGGAGCCATACCATCACGGCGTGGGGCCAGATCGGCGCCTCCGACTGGTCCGTGGACGGCTTGATGCTCGACTGGCGCCGGTTCATTGCGCATCAGACCACGGACTTCATGCTGCACGAGCGTGCCGCGGTGCGGAAGTTCGCGGCGCAGGTCCCCGTCACCACGAACATGATGAACACCTACCACATCCTGGACTACACGGTGCTGGCGGACCATGTGGACGTGATCGCCAACGATTCGTACCCGAACTACGGGGACCAGGAGGATTTGTGGCGCCAGGCGGGGTGGATCTCCTTCAACCACGACCTGGAGCGGGGGCTGCGCCACGGCCAGCCGTTCATCCAGATGGAGTGCTCCCCCTCCAGCACGAACTGGTCGAAATACTCGCACATCAAACGGCCGGGCGTGCATCGGCTGGAAGCGCTGGCGGCCGTGGCTCATGGCGCCGAGGGGGTCATGTACTTCCAGTGGCGGAAAGGGCTGGGCGGAGCGGAAAAACACCATGGCGCGGTGGTCGACCACGTCGGGCACGAAGACACCCGGGTGTTCCGGGATGTGGCCGAGACGGGTGACATCCTGAAGAAGCTCCAGCCGGTGCGCGGCTCGAGCGTGGCCGCCGAGGTCGCGGTGCTGCACGACTGGAACGCGCGCTGGGCGCTGGAGTTCACCGCGGGACCGGGCGCCCCCAGCGACCGCGACTGCTGCTATGTCAGCTGCTCGCACTACCGCTCTTTCTGGAAGAGCGGGGTCAACGTCGATGTCGTGCGACACGATGAGGACCTGACCCGCTATCGCCTGGTGCTGGCCCCGATGCTCTACCTGGTGAACGATGGCATGGCGCGCCGCCTGCGGGCCTATGTCGAACAGGGCGGCACGCTCGTCATGACGTACCTGTCGGCGGTAGTCGGCGATACGAACCTCTGCCACCGCGGCGGCTGGCCCGGCGCGGGGCTGCGCGAGGTGTTTGGGGTCTGGGCCGAGGAGATCGATCACCTGACGGAGACCGACAGGCAGTCGCTCACGATGTGCGCCGGCAACAGCCTCGGCTTGAAGGGGACCTTCAAGGCGCATACGTTCTGCGACCAGATCCATGCCGAGGGCGCCGAGGTCCTGGCCACCTATGGCGGGCAGTTCTACCAGGGCGCTCCGGCGGTGACCGTTAACCGGTTCGGCAAGGGCCGGGCCATCTATGTGGGCGCGAAGACCGACGAGGACTTCCTCGACGCGCTCTACGGGGCGCTCGCACCGCGGCTCGGCATCCGTCCGGTGGTGCGCGGCAGGATCCCGGAAGGGGTGCTGGTCCGGACGCGCACGGATGGCGAGACGAACTGGACGTTCGTGCTCAATTTCCGGCGGACCCCGCAGACCGTTGTGCTGGGCCCGGGCAGCCGGTTCGACATGCTGGCCGGCAAGCCGGCCGGATCGCGTCTGCGCCTCCCGGCGTACGGGAGCACGGTGCTGTCCAGCCCGGTGCCTCGGCCAGCCGGTGCGCGGCGGAGCGGGCATGGTGCGTGACGGGATGATGGAGGGTTTTGCGTAATGAGGGTTACCGAGGGGAATGTGAACAATCGATAAGGGAGGAACGATCAGTGACAGAAGCTTCGATGGTGCGGCTTCGCCGCCTGGCTGGGACGTATGCGGAATATGCGTTGAGCGATGTTATGACGCAACGCCGGCAGAAGTGGCGTCTGAACAACGGGCTGAAAGCACGCACGTTCCCGTTCCATATCGAGGACAACGGTACCTTCTTCCGGGATGTCATGCCGGCTT
>CAYSHQ010000281.1:0-3692 GCA_964430835.1 uncultured Lentisphaerales bacterium | reverse complement strand
GGTGGGCCGCGCATTTTTGGTTGACGCCCGTCCCCAAAGCAACGAGAGTCTGCGGCATGTATTTGTGGAAGCAAAACGCGCGTGCGCCCTATCGCATGTTGCTGACCGTAGCTGGCCTAAGTCTGGCGCTGCTGGCCGTGTTTGCACTTGTGCGATATAGCGGCGGCCGATCTAAAGCGCCAAGCCCTGCCAGAAACACCACCCCGACCAATGCCCCGCCCCCCCGCTTCTCACGCGTAGTCGTCGAAGGATTCCGAATGAACGCGGAAGCAAGCGCCTCGCCTTTCCCACTGTTGACGCTGGGCACCTGCCGTGTTGCCAAGCCCCGCGTAGGCGGTTTTCGCCTCGGCATAGGCGAAGTTCTGGAACTCGATCGCTTGGAACTGAATATGCCACTCGATCCCCCCACAGCCGCAACCAGCGCTGAGAATGGCCCCACCTCGGCCGTGCCGCCGACAGCCGCGCCAACGGTCGACGCGCTGCTGACGCGCTCCCTGGACGTGTCATCCTTCCGTCGCATGGCCCGCATCGTCGGGCCGGTTTCGTCCGCCACTATCAGCAATTTGCGCATTGCGCTGATTCAGGACACTAATCAGATTGTCATTCTTACGGCGGCGTCCGCAGTGCTGGCCAGCCGTTCGGAACTCACGCTACGAAAATGCGTATTTCTGGATGGCAACCTGCGTTCACACGAGGCGGCCAAGGCCCACCTGACAAACGCCCAAGGTTGGCACCTCGCTGCGGAAAATGGTCCAACTGTTGAAATCGAGGCGGTCGCCGCAGCCCTCCGCCAACGCGCAGCCATAAGCAAATAAACCGTTTGGCAATTTCCGCTACTCCCCCGTCGCGCGCAGATCCAGGCAGAGCAGGTGCTTACTATCGCGCAGCAGCAGCAGGCCATCCACAAAGACCATCGGCCCCCAGGCGTCGCGTCCCGTGCCCGGCAAAAGATCGGCCCGCGCCAGCAAGCGACAGCCTTGGGCGTCCGCAGCCATCAGACTGAGCCGCGCACTGTCGTCCAACAGCAGGAAGCGGTTATTGACGGATAGAAACGGTCCCAAGCCGAAGCGGTTAGCGCTGCCGCTGGTCCAGCGGAGCTGCCCGTCCAGCGTGAGGCACGCGAACTCCTGGCGGTGCACACCGGCATCATTGGGTAACACCGCGTAGAGCAAGCCATCGCGGAAGACCGGCGTCTGTTGCTCACAGCCAAAGAGTGCGCGATCGGTACGGAAGAGTTCCTGCACCTGCCACTGCTCCTGCTGCCGCACGACACGGAACATGACACCACCCGCGCCATACCCGGCGGTCATGAAGAAACGTCCGTCCGGCAGCGGCACCGGCGACGGCGCCACCACCGTGGGGGCAAAGCGCTTGGTCTGCCAGAGCAGGTGGCCGCGCTGCGGTCCGTCCGCCGCCACCCCGGCGATGCCGCCGGCTGCGGCATACACAAACTGCCGCACCCCGTCGGCCGTCATGATCATCACTGAGGCATGCGACATCTCCCACTTTTCCGGGTTAGGGGTTTCCCAATTGACCTTGCCCGTGGCGGTATCCACGCCCATCAGCAGCGCGCGCCCCGCCGGAGCCAACACAGCCTCGCCGGCATCCAGCAACGGACACTGCCCAGCCCACCAGAGCGGCACCTTGGCGCCGTATTGCCGCACGAGGTCCAGTCCCCAGCGAAAGGCGCCGTTGGTGGCCGTCACGCACAACACATGACATTGGGGGCCCAGCGTAACCACACAACTGTCATCGACCGCCGGAATGGTGCGCGAAATACCATGGTTGCGTTTGGTTTTGACCGCATACCAGCGCTGCCACAACTCGCGCCCGGAATCGAGCGCGAAACAGCGTAGCAGATCGCCCTCCCGCGCCTCGTCATAATCCAACAGATAGACGCGGCCGTCGCGGACCGCGGGCGCCGCATGTCCGTCGCCGAGAGTCATCTGCCAGCGTACCGGCGGGCCATTAGTGGGCCAAGTCTCGCGCAGAGCCCCATCCCAGGTGGCGCAATTATCGCGCTGCGCGCCGCGAAAACCCGGCCAGGCCGCAGAGGCGGCAGGGAGCGACAGATCGGGAAACGCGCGATAGGTGCCGACCAGATCCACCACGGCAGATTTCCGGCTGACCTGCGCTTCGGCCAGTGAACCTGCCGCAGTCGGGCGGCGCTCGCCGGGAGTTGGCGGCAGATGCGACAGCCAAGCCTGCAGCGCCAACCACGCAGTTACCGCCGCGGCCGCCGTCACCAGCCATGGAAGCACGCGCTGCATACCGTTCCCTTCACGCGGGCTTCGGGGTGGAGACTCTTCCCGTAGCATCCCCATCGCTGCGGCGGGTCCGGCGGCCCCGCCCTACCACCTACCACCTAGCACCTAGCACCCGCCCCTCGCCAGCCGGCAGCGGGTCGGTTTCCGGATCAACGCTACAGTTTGGGCAGCCCCTGCAGGCATTGCAACGACTTAGCCAGATCAGCATCCGGCAGGTGATAATCGGAAAGCTTGCCATCAAAATAGGCCTGATAGCCAGCCAGGTCCATCAAGCCGTGACCGGACCAGTTCATCACGATCACCTTCTCCTGGCCTTCTTCCTTGGCCTGCTTGGCCTCGCGGATCGTTTGAGCAATCGCATGGGAGGTTTCGGGCGCCGGGATGAACCCTTCGGTCTGCGCAAAGAGCACCGCCGCCTGGTAGCACTCGAGCTGCGGAATCGCGGTCGCCTCCATCAATCCTTCCTGCACGGCATGGCTGACCATGGGGGCCATGCCATGATAGCGCAAGCCGCCGGCATGGATCGGCTGCGGCACAAAGGCATGCCCCAGCGTATGCATGGCCAGCAACGGCGTCATCATCGCCACGTCGCCGGAGTCATAGGCATAGGACCCACGCGTGAGCGTCGGACAGGCGGCCGGCTCGACCGCCACCAGCCGGACATTCCGGCCATGGATCTTGTCGCACGCAAACGGGAAGGTCATACCCGCCAAGTTGGAGCCGCCGCCTGCGCAGCCGATGACTACATCCGGGTAGAGCCCGATCTTTTCAAACTGCTTCTTGGTTTCCAGACCGATAATCGTCTGATGCAACATCACATGGTTGAGCACGCTGCCGAGGCAGTAGCGCGTATCCTTAGCGGTGACGGCGGCCTCGATGGCCTCACTGATGGCAATGGCGAGGCTGCCGGGCGTTTCGGGAGACTGCGTTAGGATCTCGCGGCCGGCGTGCGTCTCGATGCTGGGGCTGGCGATGCACTCGGCGCCCCAGGTGCGCATCATCATCTTGCGAAACGGCTTCTGGTCAAAGCTGATGCGCACCATGAAGACTTTGCACTCCAGCCCCATGAGTTTGCAGCACATGGCCATGGCGCTCCCCCACTGTCCGGCGCCCGTCTCGGTGGTGAGCTTCTTGATGCCGAAAACCTTGTTGTAATAGGCTTGGGCAATGGCGGTATTGGGCTTATGGCTGCCGGCCGGCGAGACCCCTTCGTTCTTGTAGAAGATCTTAGCGGGCGTACCGAGGGCGCGCTCCAGGCGCACCGCGCGCTGCAGCGGCGACGGGCGCCAGATGCGCAGCACTTCCAGCACCGGTTCCGGAATGTCAATCCAGCGCTGGGTGCTGACCTCCTGCTCGATCAGGTTCATGGGGAAGACGGGCGCCAGCGCCTCGGGCCCGATGGGCTTGCCATCCTTGCCCAACGGC
>CAYSHQ010000280.1:0-3706 GCA_964430835.1 uncultured Lentisphaerales bacterium | reverse complement strand
GGACGAGGAACGCACCCCCTATACTATCCCCATGGACCGGATTTATACCCACCCCCCTGACCGACCACACCGGCACAGTTTCCTGCTCCACATCGCCTCGCCGGCCCTGCTGACCTTCGCGCTCTGCCTGGGACTGATCTTTGCCGTCATCATCCCCGCCATGCGCCGAACCATTATTGACCGGAAAAAGGAGATGATCCGGGAACTGACGCAGACGGCCTGGAGCGAACTGGCCAGCCTGCAGGAGCAGGAACGCACCGGCGCGCTCTCCCGGACAGAAGCACAGCAAACCGCCATCACCCGCATCCAGCGACTCCGCTATGGCGACGACGCCAAGGACTACTTCTGGATCACCGATGAACAGCCGCGCATGGTCATGCACCCCTACCGGCCGGAACTCAATGGCCAGGATCTCTCCGCCTATGCCGATCCGGCCGGGAAACGGCTCTTTGTCGCGTTTGCCAACCTGGTGCGTGCCCACGGCGATGGATACACCGACTACCTCTGGCAATGGAAGGACGACGAACATCGCGTAGCACCCAAGCTCTCCTACGTCAAGGGATTTGCCCCGTGGGGGTGGATTATCGGCACTGGCATCTATCTGGATGACGTCCATGCCGAGATTGATCGCGTCACCCAGCGCGTCCTCTGGGTCTCCTTGGCCATCTCCGCCATTATGGCGCTGCTGCTCGCTTATCTGGCCCATCAAGGGCTACGGCTCGAACGGCAGCGCTGGCGGGCCGAAAACGCCCTGCGCGCCTCCGAGGAGAAATACCGCCTGCTCGTCGAAGGAACCACCGAAGGCGTGCTCATGGTACTCGCTGACCGCCCCGTCTATGCCAACAAAACGTTGCTGGATCGCCTCGGCTACACCGAAGCCGAACTCACCGACCTGCCGCTCGCGCGCATCCTGGACCCGGTCTCGCCCCAGCAGGCACGGCTGATCAGCAAGACCGGCGCTACCACCGACGTCCTGCTGACCACTGCCCCGGTCGAAATCAGCGGCCAGACCGGACAGGTCTTATCGCTCAAGGATGTCACCACCCACAAGAAGACCGAAGAGACCCTCCAGCGACTGCTGACAGAACTCCACACCACGCTGCCGCTGGCCACGCGCCCGGTCCGCGCCTCCACCTTGTCACTGGTGAGCTGTGAACTCGACACCCCGATTCAACAAGCGGCGGCGGCCATGGCACGGGCCCGCGCCAGTGCCATCCTGGTGAAAACGCCGGGCGGCGAACCGGTGGGGATTGTCACGGATCGGGACTTGCGCGACCGCGTGCTCGCCGTCGGCCGGGATGCGGCCCGGCCGGTCTCCCAGATCATGAGCGCGCCCCTGATCCAGATCCCCGACCGGGCCCTTTTGTTCGAGGCTGCGCGCGTCATGCAGGAGCGCAACCTCCAGCATCTCGTAGTGACGGACGAGCACGGCGCCACCCTCGGCGTACTGGCGGGCACCGAGATCCTCCACGCGCAACGCCACGCCGTGGGGCTCCTGCTGGCCGAGATCGGCCGCAGTAGCGGCGTCGAGGAGTTGCGCGACGCGCTCGCCAAGCTGCCCCTCCTGATCCAATCGCTCCTCGATGGCGGCACCCGCGTCGAACATATCACGCGCATCATGTCCAGCGTGGCCGATGCCGTGACGGTCCGTCTCCTTACTTTTGCCGAAGCCGAACTCGGCCCGCCACCCGCGCCCTACGCCTTTGTGGCGCTGGGCAGCGTGGCCCGCGGCGAGCAAACCCTGGCCACCGACCAGGACAACGCCTTGATCTATGCCGACGGCGTGGCCGTGGGGGACTACTTCCTGCGCCTGGGCGAGAAGGTCTGCGCCGGCCTGGCGCAAGCAGGGTACCGGCGTTGCAAAGGCGAGACCATGGCCTGCAACCCCAAGTGGTGCCAACCACTGAGCCAGTGGCGCCACTATTTCTCCGACTGCATCCACAACGCTAACCCGCAGGACCTGCTCGACGTCAACATCTTCTTCGATTTCCGCTGCATTCATGGCGACGCCAGCTATATCACCCAGCTGCGGCAAGAGCTGCAGAAGATGCTGGAGCCACCCCCCGCAGTCTTCCTCTTTCACCTGGCCCAAAGCACGCTGCAATTCAAGCCTCCGCGTGGCTTCTTCGGCAACATTCAGGTCGAAAGCAGCGGTGACCATGCCGCCACGTTCAACATCAAGAGCGCCATCATCCCGCTCGTCAACTTTGCCCGCATGTACGCGCTGCGACACCACGTGGGGGAAACCAACACCCTGGAGCGCCTTGGCCGCCTGCGCGACCTGGGCGTGCTCCGCCCCTCCAGCCACGATGAACTGGTGCAAGCCTACACCACGCTCATGCAACTGCGCCTGACCCATCAGGCCGCGCAGATCGGCCGCCACGCCCCCCCCGACAACCACATCAACCTCTCCGAACTGACCCAACTGGAGCGCTCCGTCCTGCGCAAGGTCTTCGCTGACATCACAGTCTTCCAGGCACGCATCGAAGCTGATTTTGCGCGCACCGCGTGAACCCATGCGTATTCTGATCATTGGCGACGTACACGGCCGACACCGCGAGCTCGCGGACCGGCTGCGGCAGGTACAGACCGACTACCAGATTGCCGCCGGCATTCAGGTGGGCGACTATGGCTTTTGCCGGGATACCCTGGAGGAGGCCACGGAACAGAAGCTGCGCTACCCCGTGCCGCTGCACGCGATTGACGGCAACCACGAGGATCATCCCTGGCTACGGCAGGCGCTGCGCCACGGCACGACGGCACGCTGGCAGGAGGCGCTGAACCTGGTGTATCAACCGCGCCCCTCGGTGGCACGCCTCGGCGCCTCCAAGGTGGGCTTTCTCGGCGGCGCGCTGCACGTCGACCGACCGCAGCGCCACAATCTGCTGGCCGGCCTGCCCAATTACATCCTGCGCCGCCAGCGCGAACAGGCGGTCGCGCTCTTCAATCGCGAACGCCCGGAACTGCTGGTCACCCACTCCTGCCCCGCCGGCATTGGTATCGGCATGCGCGGCTCCCCCACCCTGGCCCTCGGCGTGGCCGAACACATCCACGCCGCCGGCTTTGACGCCGGCCCCGCCGACGACTGCGGCGAACAGGAACTGCGGCAACTCTGGGAAGGCTTGCACTATCGGCCACGCGGCTGGGTCTTTGGCCACTTCCACACCGCGCGCGACATCCTGATCGACCAGACGCGCTTCGTCTGCGTCCCCGACGACCTCACGCCGGCCACCCAGGCGCTGGTGCTCTGGGACACCGAGGAACAGGAACTCCTCACCTGCCAGATGGCGTAGAAAGCGGAGGGGCAGAGGACGGAGGTCAGAGGTCAGAAGTCAGAAGTCAGCACCCCACGGGGCGCAGACCGGACACAGCAGAGCGCGCCAGAAACAAAAGGAGGATGCGCTTCAGGGTCTGCTTGTCCTGCGTCTGCTAGAGGTCTCCCGCCCCCCCGCCAGTAGACGGGGCCGCCGACGCAACGTAGGCCGGAACTCCGGTTCCGGCCATGCGCGTGACCATCAACGTCAGCCGGATATGGCGCCCGGCCAGCGTGCGGGGGGCATAGGGTTCCCGAGCAAAAAAATCGCAAACGTTTGCGATTTTTTTGGCCTCCGCCGGAACGGATAGAACACACAAGCTGCCTTTCCGAGCGAAGGGCGTGGCACCTCAGCGTCGGATAACGGCGGTTATGTAAACTATTTGGGAGGTG
>CAYSHQ010000279.1:0-3710 GCA_964430835.1 uncultured Lentisphaerales bacterium | reverse complement strand
TCCATTCTTCCAACTCCCGCAGTTTGAGGCCTGATCGCCCCCCCCTTGTCAATCCCCAGCCCCTTACGGCATACTAAGGCGCATGTCCATGCCAGAAAGAGTAACGCTCAGCCAAGCCGCGATCGCAGCAGGTGAAGAACTCCTACTCGAGCAGAACGTGCTGACCAATCGCCGCCTGAGAACCATCATCGCCGCCAATCTGGATTGCGAGATTCAGGTACTGGAACCGGGCATACGCTTTGGCGGCATGATTATGGATCAACGCCGCGCGTACACCGTGAGTCTGCAGCACAGCCCGCAGGATGGCTGGCAAGGCGCCTGCTCCTGCGACGCCGATGACCACTGCCTGCACAGTCTGGCGTTGCTCTCCTATTTGTTGGATATCGCGGATGTGCAGGTCTTGCCAACCCTCGCCGCCCCCCCGCCGACACGCCCGGCACCAGCCGCGCCCCCACCCGCGGCGACCGCCGCATCAGGATCACTCGTGCAGCAGACGGCGGCGATCCTCGCCCGCCCCCTGAAGCCGTACGAGACCCAACTTCTGGCTCGCTTAGAAAATATGCACCGGATGCTCCGCCAGGGATATGGCTGCACGGTCTCCCGACTCACGGAGCTGAACGTGGGGGTCTCCCACCAGCATCTGGACTCCTGGACAGACCTGCGCACCTTGGCCCCCGCGGAGAACACCGATCCCCTGAGCTGGTGGGAGCATCTAGTCGTGGCGCTACAGCCGCATGACCTCCAGCTACCTGCGCTGTTGGCTGTCCTGGTCGATCTGCCGGCCGCGAAGCTCCGCATGCAGCAATGGCAGCGTGCCCAAACGGTGCAGCAGTGGCAGCGCTTCTTCCTGTCCAACACACAGACGAGCGCCGCGAGCATGCTCCACACGCCCATCCCCGTGTCCGACCTGCGCCTGAGCCTCAGCGCCCCAAACACCATCTGCCTGGAAGGGTTGACCACCGACACCCACGCTTATCGCCCGCTAACCGGCAAACTCATCAAGCGATTGCACAGCGAGGGGCTACCTGCCACCTGGCCACCGGAGGCCATGCTGCTCTGGTCCACTTTTTCGCGGCATTGGATGTTCTCTGGTTATAATGACGCCACGAAGCGGATCACGGATCCAACCACGCAGCGGGCCTTGGTGGATGTGCTGCGGCACCCCTCCCTGAACACCCGCCTGGTAAATGAGCGCAGCGAAGTGCTGGCCCGTCCCGCGGGGAAGCTCCGCTGGGAAGTCACCCCTGCCACCACCCACGCGGACGATTATGTCCTGCGCCTGCTCACCGCCGAAGGTCAGCCGCTCCCGCCACTGGTGGCCACGCTGTCGGCCGAACCCCTGAACTACTACCTGACCACGACGGCCATCTATCAGGGGCCGCGCCTGCCCGATGGCATAGCCGATCTCGCCGCGGGGCAAGTCATCCCGGCGCCGGCCATCGAGTCCGTCGTGGGCGCACAATGGCTGCAAGCGCTCGAGGTCCCCTTGCCGCCGCGCCTGGCCGAGCGTGTGCGCCACGAAAAGATTCAGGTAACCATCCGCTGCGCCCTGCAACGTCCCACCCCCACCAAGGAACTGTGCGCCTTTACACTCACGGCCGTTTCGCCCAACGGGTTGTGGCGGGCCACATGGGAGGACCGGGCGACCGGCTGGCGCAGCGTCGAGAAGACCATCACCCCGCCCCAGTCGCAACCGGCCGCCGCACCAGAGCCCATTCTGCTCTACGACCAGTCGGCCCTGCCTGCGGCCAGGACCTTTCTGGACGAACTCGATGTGCGCTGGACCGGTGAGTTTGGCGCCCTGGCCACCCGCGTGACCAAAGCCTTCCCGGAACGCTTTGCCGACTGGGTGCGTCGTGTTCCGCCACACGTGCAACTCCTGCTCGATGGTGACCTGGCCAGCCTGACCGATGCCGCCATCGCCGGACAAGTCCGGCTGGACGTCACGGAAGACGGCCTGGATTGGTTTGATTTGCGCGTGGTCGTAAATGTGCAGGACACCACCCTGACGCCCGAGGAGATCAAACTGCTGCTGGCCGCGCAGGGCGGCTTTGTGCGTCTGCCCAAGAAGGGATGGCGCCGCTTGGCCTTCGCCCTATCGCCCGAGGAAGAAGAGTCGCTGGCACGCCTGGGGCTCAACGCGCGCGATTTCGGCGCCGAGCCGCAACGCCTGCATGCCCTGCAATTGGCGGATGCCACGGCGCGCCGCATGCTGCCGCAAGAACAAGCCGCGCGCGTGGAGCGGCGCGCCGAGGAGATCCGTCTGCGCACCTCGCCCGCCGTGCCGGCCGGCATCACCGCGCAACTCCGCCCCTACCAACTCGACGGGTTCCACTTCCTCGCCTATCTCGCCGTCAACCGCTTTGGCGGCATCCTGGCCGATGACATGGGGCTGGGCAAAACGCTGCAAGCCCTGACCTGGCTGACCTGGCTGCGCGCCGAGGCCGGCCAGAAACCAGAACCCGCGCTGATCGTCTGCCCGAAATCCGTCACCGACAACTGGCTGTCCGAAGCCACCCGCTTTGCGCCCGGCATGCGCGTGCAGGTCTGGCGCGGCGGCGAAGCCGTCGACGGCCTAGCCACCCCGGCTGCCGCGGACGTGCATGTGATCAACTATAACCAGTTGCGCCTGGCGGAGGAGAGCGTCTGCAGCACCGATTGGCTGGCCGTGGTGCTCGACGAAGGGCAGTACATCAAAAATCCGTCGTCGCAAGTATCGCAGATTGCGCGGCGACTGCGCGCCCGCCATCGGCTGGTGCTCACCGGTACGCCCATTGAGAACCAGCTCCTCGATCTCTGGAGCCTCTTTGCCTTCGCCATGCCGGGGGTGCTCGGCACGCGCGCACAGTTCGGCCGCACGTTCGACGCCAAAGGCGATCCGCTCTCGCGCCGCCGTCTATCCGCCCGCGTACGCCCCTTCCTCCTACGCCGCACCAAGGCCCAGGTGGCCGCCGATCTCCCGCCGCGCGTGGAAGAGGACCTCTTCTGTGAGCTGGAAGGGACGCAACTGGCCCTCTATCAGGCCGAACGTAAACGCGCCCAGCAACTGCTCCTGCGTATCGAGACCGACAAACAGCTCGCTGAACAGCGCTTTCACATCCTGGTCTCCCTCTTGCGCCTGCGCCAGATCTGCTGCCATCCCGCGCTGGTCCACCCCGAAGCCGCCCCCGAGGAGAGCGCCAAGCTCGACGCCCTGCTCGAGCTGCTGGAACCGCTCATGGCGGAAGGACACAAAGTACTGGTCTTCTCCCAGTTTGTCGAAGTGCTGGCACTGGTGCGCCGCGCCCTGGAAGCCCGCAACTGGAAACATTACCTGCTGACCGGCGAGACCGAAGATCGCGGCGAACTAGTGCAGACCTTCAAAGCCTGCGAGGAGGCCGCCGTCTTCCTGATCTCCCTGCGCGCCGGCGGCTTCGGCCTGAACCTCGCCGAAGCCAGCTATGTCGTGCTCTTCGATCCCTGGTGGAACCCGGCCGTCGAAAATCAGGCCATTGACCGCACCCACCGCATTGGCCAGACGCGCACCGTCAATGCCTACCGGCTGCTGGTCAAGGGAACCGTCGAAGAGAAGATCCGCCTGCTACAGCGCCAGAAGGGGAGCCTGGCCGAGGATGTGCTGGGCGAGGAACGCTTTGCCCAGGCGCTGACCCTCAACGATCTGCAGTTTCTGTTCGACGCGTAGGCATGGCGATTGCTGATTGTGGATTTGT
>CAYSHQ010000278.1:0-3720 GCA_964430835.1 uncultured Lentisphaerales bacterium | reverse complement strand
TCGTTGGATGTTGGGCGTTGAAAACTCTTAGCTTAACACCTATGCCCCGGACCCCGAACCCTCCGCAGGACATACCCCGGCATCGACCAACGCTTCCCCCAGAATCGCTTCCCCGCGGCCAGGGCAGGCGGTTTGAACCTTGACCCAATCGCGTAGCTTTGCCAACGCCGCACCACGCGCCAGCGTTTCCCGACTAACCTCTACGCCCTGCCTCAGGGAATTGGTCCGCCCCGTCACATACAAGATCGCCGCACTATTGATGGCCGTGAAATCCGCGCAAGCACCGTGGTCATGGCCCGCCAATACCCGCAGGAAACGGCGTCGTTCCGCCACCAGGTTGCCCGTGGTGGCAATTTCGCTGAAGGCTGCGGACCTTACGCCAAGGTCCTCCGGGCAAATCTGATATCGCCCGGCCATCTTCTCGTCCGTGAATTCCTGCATCCACGTGGGCCCTGTCACCGATATCTCATCCATGCCGCCGGGATGCTGCCGGTCTTGTCCGTGTACGACCAATCCACGGCGATAGCCCATCGCCGGCATCACCTCCGCGAGTAGGGGCAGGAGGGCTTCCGCATAGACGCCGCGCACGGCATGGGTCGGCCGAGCAGGATTGGCTAGTGAGGCCGCAATGTTCAGCGTCGAGCCGAAGCGAATCTGGCTCAGGATCCGGCCCAAGGCGACCGGGTGCACCTTGCCGCTCATCCCGTTGTAGAGGCCAATACCGGCATCACGAATACTGCCGCTGACCATCTCGACGTCGCACTCCACATCCACGCCGATGGACTCAAGAATGTCTACCGTCCCGCAGAACGAGGTCAAGGCACGCGCCCCATGGCGGGCCATGGAGACCCCGCACGCGGCGGCTACGATAGCGGCCGCACTGCTGACATTGAACGTCTTGAGCGCATCCATGCCGGTTCCCGAGTTCTCGCAAACGACGGCAGGCAGCGCACCGGCAGGCCGTGTCGTATCGACATCCACGATGGCCCGCCACACGCCGACGATTTCAGACGCCGTCTCCCCCTTGGCAACCAGAGCCGCCAGGAAAGCGCCCTGTTGCAGATCCGGCTGACGATTCTCCAGGATCTCCCTGAATTGCTCATAGGTCTCGGTTTCGCTCAAGTCCTCCCGACCGATGAGCTTCTGGATGGCCTTACCAAACGCCCGCAATTGGCTTTCACTCGTGTTCATGATAGATCCAAACTCTCCCTCTTCCTTCACGGGTAAACAAGCACCTTCATGCCCGTCCGTCGCCTGACAACATCAAGCCCCTGTTCAAGTTGGCTCAACGGCATACGATGACTGATCAGGTCATCGACCTTAACCCTGCCCGAGCGGATCAGTTCCAGTGCGGCGACGCCATGCCGATAGCTACAGCCGTAGGCGCCAACCAGGGTCTGCTCATGATAATGCAGGGCATTCATGTCAACGGACTGGACGGACGAGGCAGGGGCCAAACCGGAGAAGAGCACGAGCCTGCCGCGAGCCCCCAGACTGCGCAAAGCCTCGTGATAGGCTTCCGGCGCACCCACCGCAGGCACGGCCACATCCAGCTTGAGTTCCTCGGGCAGCTTTTCATAACCATCTGCCACCATCCGCCGGCGCACATCGGGCTCAACCACAAAGGACGTAGCCCCCATCGCCTGCCCGGCTCTGGCCAGCAAGGTTCCGGCCGGTCCGGCGCCCCAGACGCCCAAACGCTCGCCAGGAACAAGGCGCGCGAGCTCCAGCGCGTTAAGGCAGCAGGATAACGGCTCAGCAAAGACTGCGGCGTCGAAAGCAAGACCAGGTTCCAGTTCGATCAACGACGCGGCGGGAGCAACCACAAACTCCGCGAACCCCCCATCACGGTGAAACCCCATGATCCGAATCTGCTCACAGAGATTATCCGCCTTGGCCAAGCAGGGCGGACAGCCGCCGCATCGGCTGCCGGGATAGATATACACGCGCTTCCCCAGCCAACTCGGGTCGGTACCGGGGCCCAGGACATCCACCGTGCCCGCCACTTCCTCAGCAGGGATGCGTGGCAGTATCAGATCCCGATGCCCAACCTCAATGAGCTTGAGATCTGTCCGGCAGAGCCCGGCCACCGCCACCTTCACCCGCACCTCACCGGTTGACGGTTCGGGATCAGGAACCTCTTCTATCGCGATTGCGCCGATGCGCCTAACGACTGCCGCTCTCATGCCAAGGGTCCCACGCTTCCTGCTGTACCATGCTAATTGAGGCTCTAGCACCCCCCCGCAACGCGGCGCCTGACGGCTTGCGTCGCGGGGCGTGTTGCTAGGTGAAATGTCCCGCCGCCCAGTGTGGGCAAGCTGGACGCTCTAGCCTACGCTCAGTCGTTTTCTGCGCGGCACTATACTGCGCCCAAAACGAACACAGATAGCTTCGTATATTTCGAGGCGCTTGTCTACCCTCCCCAGTTTTCTTCTAAAACATATATAGACTATTGCTGCGCAATAGGTTGCAAAGCGAGGTCTTGCAATAATCTCCTTAATCGTAATCTAATGCCCCGGTTTGGTCCAACGTGGAAGGGTGAACCTCCCGGTGAGCCGCACAGGCACGGCGCATGGACACGTGTTCGGCTCGAGCCTCGCCCCCACGGCACACTCCATTCGCTTACTCGTACCCGTGCGTGTTCCTCCGCGCCCCTCGCGGTAAAGATTGTTCCCCGGAACCCTGAACCCCGAACCCTCTACTCGCACAACCGCAGGTTGTGCGAGCCCTGCTTACAGCAACGCGCGCCATTCCGCGATCTGGCGGCGGCGACTTTCCGCCCAAACTTCCAAGTCTGCCGCCTGAATGGCTACGGCCGATACATACGCCGTGCCGCAATCACGGCAGCAGGCGCCCGCTATGACAGGAGCGCCGCACTTCCCGCAAGCGTGTACCAGCACCTCGCCACAGGCGGCGCAATGACGTTCTCCAGCCGCAGCTTGCCCCCGCGGCCAAAATAGCAGGGCCCCACTTACCACAAACGGCACGTTCGAGGGACAATCCGGCTCCGGGCAGCAGGCACGCCCCGCCACGGGGGGCGCGGCCACAACCGCTTCCCCAGCCTCCGGTTCCAACGGCACGCCCAGCTCGGCGGCAATCCGCGCGCGCGTCTCCGGCGCCAGCGCCGTCACCCGCCCGGCTTCCATCATGCTCACAGACGACTGCTGGCAGCCGACACGCTGTGCCAGATCGGCCTGCGTCAGCCCCTTAGCCCGCCGCGCCTCGCGCAACTGCCGACAGAGCACTATGGTAAAGTCCTTATCCATACGACGGGTGGCAGTATGCCCCGCCCGCGCCCGGATGGCAAGGTCAAAATCAACTATCAATTTGATATCATAAATAATTGCTGCGCAAGACATTATGCACTTATTAACAGGGTTATCATCAACTGTTGATATCTTATGAGGTTCTTGCAAAACCCCTCGCACCGCCCGCCTGCAGCGGTCGCCGCGAGGGGTTCTGTAAGCAATAAAGGCGCGGCGGCGCGCATTTCGGTGAATTCAGAGGTCCTAATGCCGAAAAATGGCCGTTTTTGGCAGACTTCGTCTTTTCCGGCTTTCGAAACCGGGCTTTTCGATGGCCCTGTAACCGACGAAACGCTACCCGATCATCCTGAGCATCTGCTCGGCGGCGATAACTAGCAGGCCGAAGGCCAGGTGCGCCGCCACCTTGACCGGACCGCGCACGCGGACATGCCGTCCCCCGTGCTCTTCGTGCAGC
>CAYSHQ010000277.1:0-3721 GCA_964430835.1 uncultured Lentisphaerales bacterium | reverse complement strand
ACGAAACCGAGCATCGCAATGGCATTGTACGGGGAGTCGCGACGGCCCCCCCCCCTGCCAGGCAAAGAGCAGGGCCTGGATCCCCAGCACCAGCAGCGTGAGATCCGCGTTTAAGCGGTAGGTGATCAGCCAAATGGCTTGCAATACCGGTATCAGCCAGATGGCACCGGTCATAGTACGGGCCAGGCCGGGTTGCTGATGCAGGACCAGCCGCTTGGCCGCACTGAAGGCCAGCGACGCGCCGAGGCTAAGCCAGATGTCGTATTCGTAGGTCCAGAACGAGAAGTGTAGGAACAAGAGGCGGCGCAGCATGATCCAGGCCCCGGCGAGGCTCAGTACGCTCAGGGTGTACGGGAGTACACCGTCGCGGAGTAACCCTTCGCGGAGCCAACTGGCACAGGAGAAGCCCCACAGCAGGGCGAGCATTAACATCCCCCCCGCGCCCGAATTTCGCGCATCAGCGTGCAGGAAACTCAGCAGCAGCAGGCCGGCAAAAGCGCAGGAGAGGAACGCGCGCGACACGCATGCACCATCCTGCCGGCAGAGCCTCAGGAGCGCGTGGCCCACCCGGGGAAGCGTGCCGCCGGCCAGGGTTGTCTTTTCCGCCACCCGGGTGAGCAGGCCCGTGCCGATCAGGGCGGCCACGGCCGCCAAGAGTGGGCGGAAGCCGGACAGGCTTTCTCCCAAGTACCAACGCGTGCCGAAGTAGATGAGCCAGGTTGGCGGTAGCAACATCAGCAGGGCTACGGTACGTGACTGCGGTGCTGCCTCGGCCAGCGGTGTCAGAAGTGCGGCGAAGCTGCCAGTCGCCATGAGTAGTAGGCCGCTGCCGGAGGCCGGGCCGTGGTAGAGCAGATGGCCGAGGCAGATCATGGCCAGTCGCTCCGCACTAAGCCAGCGCACCAGGGGTGTCAGCCACGGCCCGACACGTTGCCACCTGGCGGCAACCACCAGCCAGGGCACCAACAGGTACCAGACCGCGTGCCGTGCGGGGATTAGTCCCGGCGTTTGGTTCGGCAGGAAAAAGTCGAAGTGCAGGGCGATCAGTACCTCGAGCACGGCCAACCCCCAGTAGCCCTGTGCCCACTGTGCGCCGAGCAGGGCTTGATGGAGGAGTACGCTCGCCAGCGCCACCAGCAGCGGCGTGGTTTCCAGGTTATGAGTGGTGTATTGTTGCAGCAGGCCGGAGACGACGGCTACATGTGCGGCAACCGTTAGGAACACGCCCCATTGCCGCCTGAGTGCATGCCATTCTTCTGCGGTGAGACCGCCGATCTGCTGCAACAGGGCGCGCAGCGGGGATTGCTGATAGCTGAGCAGGATGAGCAGATGCGCGGTGCCGATCGCTGCCCAGGCCGCAGCCATGGGAAAGAGAAAGGGGGAGAGCCCTGGGAGCCAGGTTGCCAGGAAGTAGAGACCGGTCATCAGCGCCAGTCCGCCGCACAAGGCGGTCCAAGGTGCGCCGTCCAGTCCGCGTATCCGGAAGAGAATCAGTCCCACGAGCATTACGGCGGCGGCACCGCTGTGGTACACCTGCAGGTGCAACGGAGCGGAGGGAAACAGCATCATTTGGAACGGCAGGTGGAAGGTATATACCACGAGGGTCAGCACGGCGAAGGCCGTAGTGCTGACCGCGAAGCGTGCACGGGTTAGCCGCTGCGCCTCACTCGCCTGATGTTGCGTGTGGTACCATTCGGCGGCAAGCCAGCAGACTACGGTCGGCAGCGCCAGTGCGTAGAGCGCGGTTTGCGGGGTTCGCAGTGCCGGGATCAGCAACGCCGCGCACCAGAGTGTCAGCCCCAGCGCTACATGCCAGAGGGCTTCCAGCCACCTGCCATGCTCGGTACGCAGCTGTTCGGGGCGCCGGGCCGCATGGCGGATGTAGAGGCCGGCACAGAGCGAGAGCACGCCGGTGACCGCGAAGCGCAGGGCGGGAATCTGCGACAGGTCCGGATTGGTGAGGTAGTTCATGCCGAGCAGCAGAAGGGTCAGGGTGGCCAGCGCGACAATGCCGGCCTGCAGCCAGCGCGCTACGGGCATCGTTGTTAGGTGTGGGTGGCGGCGCACCAGCCATTGGGCGGTGGCGAATTCAGTCATGGTCAGGACGGCGGCTGCGCCAAAAATGTGCGCGGGTGAGAGTCCCTGATTGAGCAGGGCGCGCCCCCAGAGGACTGCCACAGCGAAGAGGTTGGCCACGGGCAACAGGCCTTCCGCCACAGCCCAGAGGGTGCCACGCTGCATGTACCAACCGGCTAGTGCGAAGGACAGCATGGCCGCGAAAGGCGCCAGAGTTTGCACGGCCTGCGTATCATCGGCCGCGCCGCGCACAGCGAGCGTAAACTGGAAGAGCGCCGCTCCCATGACGATCGCCAAGCCGGGCAGCAGGAACCAGGGCGCTTGTGCGCTGTTGGCAATGGCCGGCAGTTGAGGCGCAGGGGCGCGCAGCAGGTGCGGCCAGCGCGCCGAGAGCCAGCGGGCTGGAAAAGGGGTGAGGCAGAGCAGCAGCGCCAACGCCGCGAGGTGCCAGGGGCGGCTTACGTCGGCGAGCGTCCCTGGCAGCAGCGTGAGCAGATAGCCGAACAACACGGCTAGAACCGCAAAGCCGGCACACCCCTGCGTGCGGGCTGCCAGCAGCAGACAGACGCCCAGCAGCAGATTCGTGACGGGTGGGGTTGCCAGTTGCAGCACGCGTTGATCCAGGGGCGCGAGCGGATAGGTGGCGAGGAGTGTGCACAACAACGTGAGGAGCGTGGCACCAGCCACAAAGGGCGACCGCAGCGGACGCAGCCAGGTCTGTGCCGTCGGGAAGCGCTCCAGTGCGGTGTCTGCCAGAAACACGACCAGCAGCAGGGTGGGGAGCGTGCCGAAGGAAGCCGGCAGCTCGGCAACCGTACAGCTCCAGGCGGCCAGCAGCAGGAAGAGCATGCCACCGAACCGGCGGTGCATGGTGCGCAAACCATGCCAGATGAGTTGCAGGAGTACAAAGAGCGCCAGCCACTGCATGCTATCGCGTACGCCGAGCATACCGTTCACGTCGCGTTGCACCAGGAGCACCAGCAGCGCTGCCAGCACGATGTGGCCGTATGCGAGGAGCGCCAGGCGCGGTTGCACCATAAATTCGCCAAGCCAGCAGAGGCGGCGTGCGATCACGGTCTCAGCGGCCAGCAGCAGGGTCAGGGCCAGGCCGGTGGTGAGCAGGGGATATTGCACCATCCCCAGTTCGTGGCACCCCGCGGCGTCGCAAGCGAGCGTGAGGCCGAGACTCAGGAGCAACCACGAACCATGAAAGAGGATGCGGCCGCCGCGATTCAGGCGCTGTAGCAGGGCGCCGGCGTAACTGGCAGCGGCAAGACAGAGCGTGGAGCTGATGAAGGGCACTTGCTGCAGATGCGGTTGCCATTGCAACAACAGTGCTTTGCCGGCGAGCCAGACGGCGGCAGCCAGGAGCGGTACGGTGAACACCCCCGGTGTCCCCTCGCGGTTTTCCCGGCGTTGTACACCGAAACACACCAGCGTGAGCGCGAGCGCCACGGCGGCGCTGACCATCCCGGTCCCGACGTGCAGCCACGCAGGGAGCACGCCCGCTGGTGACTGGAAGAAGGGTAGGATAATGGCCAAGAGAAGTGCGGCCAGTAATGCTGGTAGTTGGGCGCGTGCCTGCCAGGCCGTCACGGCCAGCGTAGCGGCCACGGCGGCAATGATGGCCACCCCCCCCAGGCGG
>CAYSHQ010000276.1:0-3725 GCA_964430835.1 uncultured Lentisphaerales bacterium | reverse complement strand
CGAGGTTGGCCAATCTTCCAGTCTTCCATTCTTCCAACTCCCGCAGTTTGAGGTGGGGCCTCAAACGGCGCATCCTGCCCTTGCCTTTGTGATGTGATTGCTTTAGTGTTTGGGCCTCCCGGAGGCGGAGTGCGCAGGACGTGCGGCTGAGCTCCGGCCAGGAGTTTTGAGGCATGGCCGAAATCTACCCCATAGGGCGTATTCTGACAGGTTGCGAGCGTACAATTCGCGCGGCGCAGGAGCGGTTGCAGGCGCAGGCGGTGGACCAGTCGGATGTGTGTACCGGGGATACGGGGTATTCGCTGCGTCGCACCACGCTTGGGCAGGCGCGTTCCGTGACCGGCCCCGGCACCTTCTACCGGCGGGCTCAGCGCACGCTTTGCTTCCGGCCTTCCGAGCAGCCGGGGTGGTGGATCGAGCGTACGGATCAGCAAGAACAGTTGGGCGTGGCGGTTTCAGCCCGCAATATCTGGACTTCTCAGCGCAACATCGTGCTGCGTAGCGGCTCGCCCCACAACTATTTGCGCATGGTGGAGCATATTGTCGCCTTGCGGCTGGGGATGGGGTTGGACGATGTGGTGGTGGCCACTGACGCTGGCGATCCGCCACTCTTTGAACGCGGCAGCATGGATCTGGTCGAGGCGATCGAGGCGGCGGGGATCGTCGAGCGCGACGAGCCGGCGCGCTTGGTCACGGTGCGCGAGCCGGTGACGATCGGCGGGGACCGCGGTGACTTCATCACCCTGCTGCCGGCTGCGCCGGGCGACCGTCGGCTGCGGCTGGATTGCGCGGTGGATTTCCCCTCGGTCATCGGCAAACAGCGCATCCAGTTTGACCTGACGCCGCGCACGTTCCGCTACGGTGCGGAGGCGCGCACCAATGCTTCGCTGGCGCAGATGATCTTATGTCGGACCGTCGGCGTGTGTCTGGCGGACATGCGCAACCTTGGCTATAACCAGCAGAATATCCTGATCCATGGCCGGAAGAGTTATTTCAATGAGCCCAAGCTGCTGCATAATGGCAAGGCGTTGGAGCCGGTCTGGCACCGGGCCACGCTGGACCTGCTGGCGGCGCTGGCGTTGATCGATACCGGGCGTCTTGTCGGCACGGCCATCTCCTATCGGGCCGGGCATACGCTGGATTGCCGCCTCGTCACACTGCTCTACCGGCACGGGTTGCTGGAGACGGTGCGGACGTAGCGCGCCAGAATAGGATCGATCAGCCATGCCGTACCGTCCCTTGACCGTTTCGCAGGCGGCCGCGCGGTTGCACCTTTCGGTGCACGAGGTCGAGCAGTTGGTCAAATATCAGGAGATTCCCTTCACCCGCCGTGGCGAAGAGCCGGTCTTCCTGCGCCGGGAACTGGACGCCTGGGCCTCGCAGCGCCTGTTGGGGCTGGGTGCGCGGCATGTAGCCTCGGTGCATCGCTCCTCCTCGGCGCAACGGCAGTTGCCCACCGGCCATGAGCGCCTGATTCCCCGGTTGTTTCAAGCGGATTGGATTGAGCCGGACTTGCACTCACGGACGAAGCCGTCGGTTTTGCGCGACATGGTGAAGCTGGCGCTGCGCACCGAGCTGCTTTATGACGATACGGCCCTCCTGCGCGGGCTGGAGGAACGCGAACAGCTCTGCTCCACCGCCATTGACCAGGGGGTGGCCTTTCTGCACATGCGCCACCACGATCCGCACCTGTGCGGAGAATCGTTTGTGGTGCTGGGGCGTACGCGGCAGCCGATCTTTGCCGGCGCGGCGGATGGCAAAACCACCGACCTCTTCTTCCTGCTCTGCTGCCAGGATGACGCGCTGCACCTGCATGCACTGGCGCGGCTTTGTGCCATGGCCCACGGCACGCCCATGCTGGAGGGGCTGCGGCAGGCGGAGACCGCCATCGAGCTGATGGCGGTGATGATCCGTAATGAGGAAACGGTGCTACACGAGTTGGGCGCAGGAACCGTACGATGAGTCAACCTGATGTTGTTTCCCCGGTGCCTGAGCGGCCGGGGGTGTGGCGCGTGATCAGCCCCTTGTTGCGGCCGTATCGCTGGCACCTGGGCGCCGCCATTACCTTCAATGCGTTGCATGGCTTTGCGATCACGTTCCAGATCTTTGCGGCCGCCTGGCTGGTGGACTGGGTGCTGCGGCAGGAGCGGGGGCCTTGGTTCCTCAACGCCGTGCTGCGCCTGCTGGGCATCCCGGATACGCTGGTATCGCGTCTGGGTGTGCTGGCCGCAGCCTATTTTCTGGTCTCCTTTTTCGGGCGCATGTTGATGTGGCACGTCGGTTACCGGATCTTCACCTGGGTGCGTGAACGGATCCTCACGGCGCTGCGCGAGCAGTTCTTCCGGCAGGTCAATCATCTCTGCTTACGCTTTCACATCAAGCGCTCTTCCGGGGAACTCTACAGTTACCTCTTTGGCTCGCCACTGGGGCATGTGGTGTCGTTCTACCAGCACTGCTCCATGCACATCGCCGGCGCGATCATCACGGTGATCTCGGCGGTCATGATCACGCTCGGCTGGGATTGGGTGCTGACGGCCGTGCTGGGGGTCATGGTTACCGTCAAGGTGTTGTTGATGGAAACGATGCGGCGGCGCAATCGGGCCATTCAGCGGGATTTCCAGCAGATTGAGGCGAGTGTGTCGGGGTCGGTGGCGGATCTGCTGCGTGGCACGCGGGCCGTGAAGCTGCACGCCATGGAGGAGAGCGCCTCGCAGGAGTTCGGTTCCCAGGTGCGCATCATGTCGGCCCGCAGCTATGAGCGCGATGTGCGGACGCATGTGGAGTACATGAAGCAGGAGACGGCGGACTATCTGTTTTTTGCCATGCTGATGGCGGTGGTTGCCTGGCGGTATGTCGGCGGCTACATCACGCTGGGGCAGGTCACGGGGTTCATGATGGCCTATAACCAGTTACAGGGGCCGCTGTCGTCGCTGAGTCAGGCCTTTACGCTGTTTGGCGCGGCCCAGGCCTCTGTCGAGCGCATTGGCGAGGTGATGCAGGCGGCCAGCACCACCCCGGATCCGATTGGTGCGGAACATCCGGTGCCGCCGGCCGGCGACCTCGAGTTAAAGGGGGTCCATTTTGCGTATGACGAGCAGCGGGTGCTCAATGGTGTGGATCTGCGCATTCCGTACGGGCAGCGGGTGGCGTTGGTGGGGCCTTCCGGCGGCGGCAAGAGCACCATCGCGATGCTGCTGTTGCGGATGTACGATCCTGATAAGGGGTGTGTGACGCTGGCCGGTGTGGACCTGCGGCATTGCCGCGGCGCGGAGATTCGCCGGCGCTTCGGTGTGGTGCCGCAGGACCCGTTTATCTTCCGCTCGACGTTGCGCCAGAATCTCAAGGTGGCGCGGCCGGATGCGGATGACGCTATGCTGGAGCGCGCCTGCCGCCAGGCTAATGCCTGTGAGTATATCTGTCAGTTACCCGAGGGGCTGAATACGCGGTTGGGGGAGGGTGGGGCCAACCTTTCGGGGGGCCAGCGGCAACGGCTGGCCATTGCCCGCGCCATTCTGGCGGATGCCCCCTTCCTGTTGTTCGATGAAGCGACCAGCGCGCTCGACACCCTGAGCGAGAAGCTGGTACAGCAGACCATTGGCAAGATCTGCACGGGGCGCACCGCGATTGTTATTGCCCACCGCCTGGCCACGGTGAAGGACTGTGACCGGATCCTGGTCATCAAGGATTGTCGCATCGTGCAGGATGGCGCCTATGCGGAATTGGCC
>CAYSHQ010000275.1:0-3738 GCA_964430835.1 uncultured Lentisphaerales bacterium | reverse complement strand
CATACCCGATGCTGGTGGGCACGGCGATGACCGGGCGGGCGACCAGGCCGGCTACGACCGATGGCAGCGCGCCTTCCATCCCTGCCACCACCACCAGTGCGCGGGCATCGGAAAATTGGTCCTGACGGGAGAGGAGTCGGTGCAGGCCAGCCACGCCGACATCAAAGATCCGGGTCACACGCGCGCCCATGCGCTCGGCCGTGAGGGCGGCTTCCTCGGCTACCGGGAGATCCGAGGTGCCGGCGCAGAGCACCGCCACCTTGCCGCGGCGCGGGGTAAGGCGGGTGGTGTCACGCGTCAAAGCCCGTGCGGTAGTATGATGGACGGCATCGGGGAAGACCTGCAGCACGGCTGCGGCCTGTGCCGGCGAGATGCGGGTAGCAAAGGCATTCTGGCCGGCCTGGGCCATGGCGCGGAAGATCGCCACCAGTTGTGCGTCGGTCTTGCCCGCCCCATAGACCACCTCCGGTTGGCCGCACCGTCGCGTGCGATCCAGGTCCAGCTTGGCATAGCCGAGATCCTTCTCGTGGCAGGTGGTGCTTTTTTTCATGGTAGCCGGAGGGGGGGCGGGCGCTGGGGCTGTAATCAGCCGATGAGAATCTCGTCCAACTTCTCTTTCAGCGCTGGGACGGAGATGCGTTCCTGCTTCATGGTGTCGCGGTCACGCAGGGTCACGGTGCCATCCTCGAGCGTCTGGAAATCCACGGTCAGGCAGTACGGTGTGCCGGCCTCGTCCATGCGGCGGTAGCGTCGCCCGATGGCGCCGCTTTCGTCCCAGAAGCAGGCCCAGCGGCGCTGCAACTGGCCGAAGATCTCGCGCGCCTTGGCATACAACTCGGGCTTGTTCTTGACGAGCGGGAAGACGGCGATTTTGATGGGGGCGACGAGCGGGCTGAAGCGCATCACGGTGCGTATTTCGGTTTTTCCCTTGTCGTCGGCTACCTGTTCCTCGGCGTAGGCGTTGCAGAGCAGGGCCAGCGCCATGCGGTCCACCCCGGCCGAGGGCTCGATCACGTGCGGGATGTAGCGGCCATCCAAGAGTTTAGCCACAAAGGCGCGGGCGTCGTCGGGATTTTTACCGCGTGCGGTCCAGTCGGCCACGACACGCTCCACGAAGGCGGTGCGGGCGGTTTCGGCGAGTTTGGTGGCCGCGAGTTTGAGCGGTTCGTCGAAGACTTCCATGGATTTGCCGCTGTGTTTCTGGTGCTGGGAGAGATCGAAGTCGGAGCGTGCGGCGATGCCTTCGAGCTCCTGGATGCCGAAGGGGAAGGCATATTGGATGTCCACGCAAGCCCGAGCATAGTGGGCCAATTCGGCGGGGTGCTGCCAGTAGGGGACGAGCGACGCGGCGGGGAGCCCGACTGAGCGGTACCAAGCGAGGCGTTGTTCCACCCAGTAGGTGTGCCATACCTGCCACCCCCAGTTTTCCTGCGGCGTGGTGAGGTCCGGCATGTCCGCCAGGGTGGTCACGCGGCCGTAGAGCAGTTCGATGGCTTCATCCGGCCGGATGAAGAATTCCAGTTCCATCTGCTCGAATTCGCGCGACCGGAAGGTGTAGTTGCGCGGGGTGACCTCGTTACGGAACGATTTTCCCATCTGGGCAATGCCGAACGGCGGTGACTGGCGGCTGGTCGCCAGCACATTCTGGAATTGCGCGAAGATGGCCTGGGCCGTCTCCGGGCGCAGGTAAGCAACATTGGCCGGGTCTTCGACCGGGCCGACGATGGTCTTGAACATCAGGTTAAACGGGCGCGGTTCGGTGAGTTCGCCGCCGCAATAGGGGCAGGGCTGTACGGGCGCTGCCAGGTTCTCGCTGGCCAGCAGGCTGACAAAATCACGAAACGAGGTGCCTGCAAGGCTCGCGCCCATTACGGCCAGGATGCCATCGGGGTTGCGCACGGCGGCCAGATTTGGGGCAATGCCCTTGCCGCGGCCTTTGCACCAAGCGCTGAGGCGCCCCAAGTCCGGCTGGCCCTCGGCGTGCAGTTCGGTCATGGCCGCGCCGAAATCGTTGTCCGCGAGCATCTCCCACGTCTGGTCCGCCCGCATGAGTTTTTTGCACTGTTTGCAGGTGGACATGGGGTCGGAGAAGGTGTCGAGGTGGCCGGACGCCTTCCAGATGGCGGGGTGCATGATGACGGTGGCGTCGAGCCCGACGATATCCTCGCGGGTGCGGACCATGGTTTTCCACCACGACTGCTTGATGTTGTTCTTCAGTTCGCAGCCGAGCGGGCCATAGTCCCAGAATCCGTTGATGCCGCCGTAGATTTCGGAACTTTGAAAAATGAAGCCGCGGCGCTTGCAGAGCGATACGAGGGGGTCGAGTTTGCTGGCGGGTGCTGGAGTTGCCATGGGATTGTTTCTTTCTTACGCCGGCACGGTGGGTTGATTGCCGCTGCCAGGCGTCGGGAATGATGTCGTTTTGGGCTGGCGGTGGCAAGTGTGAATTGCTTTTGAACCCAGTAAACCGCAAATCCACCGCCAAGCGCCGCCGCCAAGCACCATTCCAGATTTTCTGTTTTCCTGGGTTGACGGGGGTGGGGCCGCGTGATATAACCTGCACCTGTTTTGCGGAACGTGCCTCTGATCGTGGGGGTATAGCTCAGTTGGCTAGAGCGCTTGAATGGCATTCAAGAGGTCGAGGGTTCAACTCCCTCTACCTCCACCAATTCCGGCACGTTCTCCGCACCCGGCAGAGCCGCCTCGCCGGATTCTGCTGCGACCGCCACGCTATTTCTTCTCGGCGGTCATTTTATGCTGCGCTGCTTTCTTGACCTGGGCCATAGCTGTGTGCTATACCGCCGCGCATGTTTTCGGACGAACGGATACTTCGAATCGCAGCGCACGCGAAGATTAATCTTTCGCTGGAGATCTTGCGTAAGCGTACGGATGGCTATCACGACTTGCGCAGTGTGGTCGTGCCGGTGGCGTTGTGCGATGAAATTTCGTTGGCTTTGACCGGTACGGAGCTGGCGTTGACGGTGGCGGCGGAGTCTGGCGTTGACCTGTCGCGGTTGGGGCCCTGTGAGGAGAACCTGGCATATCGTGCGGCGCGCTTGCTGCAAATACGCCATGGGGCGCCGGACGGCATCCGCATGCACATCCGCAAGCAAATTCCGATTGGCGGCGGTTTGGGTGGGGGTAGTGCCGATGGTGTGGCCGTGCTATGGGGCCTCAACCAGTTGTGTGCGCTCGGGCTGTCTGCCACGACTTTGCAGAATCTGGGCGCGGAGCTGGGGAGCGATCTGCCGGCGATGCTGCATGGTGGGGCCGTGTGCATGGAAGGGCGGGGGGAGCGGGTCCAAACGATCCTAGACGGGGTGGCCCGGCCCGTGGCTGGTTTTTGGCTGGTTCTGGCCAATCCGGGCATTTGTGTCCCCACCCGGCATGCTTATCAGCTATGTTCTTGCACTGGGGGCTTGACGGAAAGCCCGAATAGTTTTAATAATATCGTTTCTTCGGTCCGCAGTGGCAATGTTCTCGGCGCCGCGGCGGCTCTGTTTAACGGATTGGAACCGGGCGTGTTTACCGCATACCCGGCAATCGCTCGATTGGCCGCGCGTCTGCAGGACGCAGGCGGTCTGGGTGTTCTCATGTCCGGTAGCGGGGCTTCCGTGTTTGCGTTGGTGCGAGATGAGGCCCACGGCGAAGATGTGCGCCGGAAATTGGGCGCCGGCGTCTGGAGTATGCTGACGAGGACGCTGCCCGATGGTGTAATGGTAGCACACGGGCCTTTGG
>CAYSHQ010000274.1:852-3742 GCA_964430835.1 uncultured Lentisphaerales bacterium | reverse complement strand
TGGCAACTGGCGCGTGGCTGGCCACAAGCCCGTCCGTTTGCTTGTGCTTCTGAAGCCGGTCCCGATCCCGATTTCGATAGCGCTTCCGCAGTGCGTAGCAGGCAGCGGTTTTGTCAGCACGCCGCACCCAGAAGACCGTTCGTGCTTGGCGCAACGCTCAAAAAAGGGTGATGATCCTCGCGAACCGGCGATGCACCAGCGGCAGAAGCACGGCTTGCGGTCATTCCAAGGCGTAGGCCGCGGTGATCGCTGACGTTCGCAAAGAGACAAATTGGCTCATCGATTTCCATCAACGAGAAGCAAAACGGTGGAACACTACGCCGCGCAGCCGCTGGCCGCTGCATGAGCGACGCACACTTGGTCGTATGCTACTGCACCATAATCGCCTGCACCGGACAGACCCGCCGGCAGGCGTCGCAGCGGATGCACGTCTGCTGGTCCACGACATGCCGCTCATGCGGCTGGAAGGCGATTGCTTCCACCGGACAAGCCTGCGCGCAACGCGTACAGCCGATGCACCCCTCGCTCACCGTATAGCGGATTAACGCCGGACACTTGGCGGCCGGGCAGCGTCCGGCCACGTGCGCTTCGTATTCCTCGCGAAAATAGCGCAAGGTGGTGAGCACCGGGTTCGGCGCCGTACGCCCCAAGCCGCATAAGCTGCCCCCGCGCACCTGCTCCGCCAGCTCCGCCAGCGCCGCCAGATCCTCCAACCGCCCCTGCCCCGCGCAGAGCCGTTCCAGGATATCCAGCATGCGGCGCGAGCCGACCCGGCAAGCCGTGCACTTGCCACAGGACTCCCGTTGCGTAAAAGAGACAAAATAGCGGGCCATCTCCACCATGCAATCCGTCTCGTCCAGCACCACCATACCGCCGGAGCCCATCATGCTGCCGGCTGCCAGCAGCGTCTCATAATCCACCGGGGTATCCAGCAACGACGCCGGCAGACACCCCCCGGACGGGCCGCCAATCTGCACCGCCTTGAGCGCCCGCCCTTCCGGCACACCGCCGCCGATCTCCATGACAATCTCGCGTACGGTCAGCCCCATCGGCACCTCGATCAACCCGCCGCGCACCACACGCCCAGCCAGTGCAAAGACCTTGGTGCCGCGGCTCCCCTCCGTGCCATAGTTTCGAAAGGACGCCGCCCCCTGCGCCACAATCCACGGCACCAGCGCCAACGTCTCCACGTTATTCACCAGGGTCGGGCAATCGTATAAGCCGCACTCCCCCGGAAAGGGCGGCCGCAACCGGGGTGTGCCACGCCGCCCTTCCACCGCCGCCAGCAGGGCGGTCTCCTCGCCGCAGACAAAAGCGCCGGCGCCTTCCACCACCTGCACGCGCAAGGCGGGCACCCCTGCGTCCGCCAACAGCCGCTGCTCGTCCACCCGCCGCAGCGCCTCGCGCATCCGCTGCACCGCCAGCGGATACTCATGGCGAATATAAATGATCGCCTCGGTGGCGCCGACGGCCCACGCGGCCAAGGCCACGCCTTCGATCACGCGGTACGGATGCGACTCCAGGATCATGCGGTCCATGAACGCGCCCGGATCGCCCTCGTCCCCGTTACACACCACAAATTTCCTCGCCCCGGCGGCCTCCCGCACCACCCGCCACTTACGGCCGGTGGCAAAGCCGCCGCCGCCGCGTCCGCGCAAGCCGCTCTGCTCGATGGCGGCCACGATCTCCTCCGGCGGCCGGGCGCACGCCTGGTGTAACGCCGCAAACCCGCCGTTTGCAAGGTATTCCTGCAGATCCAGCGGATCGAGCGCTTCGCCCCCCTGCGTGGCCAGGCGCACCTGCCGGCTCAAGAACGCCGCCGTCGCCGGTGCCGCCGGATCCACCCCGCACGCTGCCACGTCAGCCCCGCTCCCGATCAGCCAGCGATCCAGCCAAATTGACCCCAGTTGCCGCAGCCGCGGCACCACCCCGCGGGCCGGGAAGTGGCGGCCGATCACGGCCGGCACATCGGCCGACTGCAACCCCGTATAGCGCACCGGCCGCTGCCCCGGCACCAGCACCTCCACCACCGGCGCCTGATAACACGCCCCCAGGCAGCCAACCCGCTTTACCTGAACCTGCCCGCCCGCCCGCGCCACGGCCGCGACCACCGTGTCAAACAGCGCTTGGCTCCCCTTGGCCACGCAGCAGGAGCCCAGTCCGATCCGTACTTCCCCCGCGCCATCATCAGCCACGCGTGCCGAGGCCGGATCGCCGCGTGCCGGCGTAGCCGCTTCCGCCAGCACGCGCGCCAGCAACTCCCCCACATGCTCAGGCGACAAGTGCCCGTACGTGGTGTCATCAATCTGCACCACCGGCGCCAGCGTACAGCACCCCAGACAGGCCACGGTCTCCACCGTGAACTCTCCACGCGCATCCGTATCCTCCGCCGCCCCCAGTTGCAAATGACGCCGCAAAACATCCAGGATAACAGGGGCGCGCTGCACATGGCAGGCCGTGCCATCACAGACCCGGATCCGATGGCGGCCAGCGGGGCGCAACCGGAACTGCCCATAAAAAGTGGCCACGCCCGTGATCTCAGCCTCGGGCACCCCCAGCCGCACGGCCAGCGCCTGCAAGAGCGCCGGTGGCAGGTAGCGATAGTGCTCCTGAATGGCCAGCAGGATGGCAATCAGATGGCGCCGCTCCGCGCCCACCCGGCCCAGGATCGCATCGAGTTCCGTACTATCGTGTGGTGTGCGCATGGAAGAGCGGCTGTGGCGGATCAGGGTTCAGGGTTCAGGGTTCAGATGTCAGATGTCAGATGTCAGGTGTCAGTGTACCCAAAAGCGACCCGCACCTGCTATACTCGTTCGCACAGCAATTCGCATTATGGCACTCGGCGGGTCCGGCGGCCCCGCCCTACCTGCCACCATTCGTCGATTTCACA
>CAYSHQ010000274.1:0-842 GCA_964430835.1 uncultured Lentisphaerales bacterium | reverse complement strand
ACTTGGCGGGGCCGCCGGACCCGCCGTCGCAACAAGAAAGCGCCGGACCACGACGACAGGCCGGTAGGGCGGGGCCGCCGGACCCGCCGTCGCAACAGGAAAGCACCGGACCACGACGACAGGCCGGGCGGGGCCGCCGGACCCGCCGCCACACCTTTATAGTGAGAATTACAGGCACGTCATGCAAAGAAACCAAGCGATTATCGCGCTCGCCCTGCTTGTCCCGGCTCCCAGCCTCGGCGTGCTGGCGGGGATGATCCTCTTTCCCGGCACCCTCCTGGGCCAAGGGCTATTCGCTTTCAGCAAACTCTGGCTCTTCCTCTTGCCCGTGCTCTGGCTTAAGCTGGTGGACCGGGAGCGCCTCAGCTTCTCGCCGCTGCGTCAGGGCGGGCTGGGAGTCGGCTTCCTATCCGGTTGCGGGATCAGCCTGTTAATCCTCCTGGCCTATGGGCTGTTCGGGCAGGGACTCTTGGACCGGTCGCTCTTCGTAGCCAAGATGCACGACGTAGGTCTGGACGTCTGGCCGGTCTATCTCGGGTGCGCCGCCTATTGGATTCTCATCAACTCCGTGCTGGAAGAGTATGTCTGGCGCTGGTTCGTTTACACCCGCTGCGAAGCACTGGCCCGGCCGGCCGCGGCTGTGGTGCTCTCGGCGCTCTTCTTTACGCTGCACCACTTGCTGGCGCTGCAAACGTTCTTCCCGCTGCCGCTAGCGGCACTCTGCTCACTGGGTGTATTCATAGGCGGCGCCGTCTGGTCCGGCCTCTACCTGCGCTATCGCTCCATCTGGCCGGGCTACCTGAGCCATGCCATCGTGGACCTGGCCGTTTTTGGCATCGGTG
>CAYSHQ010000273.1:0-3748 GCA_964430835.1 uncultured Lentisphaerales bacterium | reverse complement strand
AAACGCCTCCGCCTCCGGCAGCTTGCGCACACGCCGCAGCACCTCCGCCAGGTCATTCAGAGCCGCAGGCAGCGGATCCCCCTCCACACTGCGACGCAGGAAATCCTCCGCCTCACTCGTGTCCCCCTCCTGCAACCGCAAGGACCCCATCACATAGTTGGCCAAAGCATGCCGCCGGTTACGGCGCAAGACCTCGCGCGCATGCCGTTCCGCGAGGGGCCGGTCAGTCAGGGCCATGTCGAGCTGCAGGATGACGTCGCTCAACTTCACCACGTCCGGCCGCAGCATGCTGGCACGGATGAAGGCCTCGCGGGCCACGCGGTGATATTCCTTACCGCGCGCCATGGCCCACTGGGCCTTGACGATCTGGATGAAATACTGGTCGGACGAGCCGGCCACCTTTTCCATCTGTGCCAGCGTCTGCTCCACCTCCCGGAAACTGGCACCCGGGTCGCGTCGGGCGGCACGGTCCTGGGCCGCTTGCTGCAGTTGCACCACCGCCAGCATCCCCCACACCTGCAGGTTATCGGGCTGCAAATCCGCCGTCTCCTGCAGTTGCACGCGCGCCTGCGCGAAGGCCGCCGAAGCGATCGTCAGGTTCGTTACCGCGAGGGCCGCCTCCCCGGTTGCCAAATGAATGGCCGCCCATTCCACACCCAGCTGATTCTGTGCCACGCCGGTCTTCTGCAGGCGGACCAACCACGACTTGGCTTGCTCCATGGCACCATCACGCAACGCCAGGCGTGCCATGGCGCGCATCGCCTGGCGATTCGCGGGATCCTTCGCCAGGATCTCCCGATAGACTTCCTCACTCTTGCCGCGCTCCTCCTGCAGCATATAGATCGAGGCCATGGAGTGCGCCACCGCGATCTGGCTGGCCTGCGGCAACAGATCGCCGGCCTTACGGATCCCAACCAACCCGGCCCCCGGCTGACCGGAGAGCGCCCACTGCCACCCCAGGCGCGCAAACAGCTCGGGCGACCGGATATAACCGTAATAGCGCGACAGGGCATACAGGGCGTATTGCCGCTTTTCCTTCGCCAGATGATCCTTCAGATCCTTCTCGGCTGCCGCCTGGCGTGCCGGATCGCCACTGCGCCGCGCCAGTTCAAACCGGTTGAAAAGTACGCTGACATTGTCCGGATCCAGCTGCCGCACCCGCTGATACACCGCATCGGCTTCATTCGTGCGGCCCAGCTCCTCCAGCGTGACCCCAAGGTTGTTGCCCACAAATCCCATCTGCCGCCGCAGCTGGTTGTTGTAGTTGGCCATCGGCGTGTCCGGTCGCGGCGTACGCGGGATCTGCGTCTCCAGCCGGTTCCAAAGCGCCCGGTGGTCCGCGACCGATGCGTCGGCATCCAACGTGGCCAGGTCACGCGTACCGGCGAAAAAGAAGAGCTCCGGCACCGGCGTGAACCCCGCGCCGTACCACAAATCCGGCACACTGCTGATGACAAGCTTCTGGCAGATGTCCGGATCGGAAGCCAGCCAATCCTGCAGGAAGGGAAGAATGCCGAGATCCAAGGTGTGGAGCACCTGTGTGCGGTTGGACGGAAACATCTTCTCGGTCTCCAGAATCTGCGCCAACTGTCGCTGGTACACCTTATCGGTATCGCGCTGCAGGCAGATCAGGTGCACCGTCTGGTTGCGCACCCGAGCCAGCAAGGCCAGGTGGTGATCGAGCAACCCATCCGTGACAATCCACGTGCGGGAACCCAGCCGCTCCAGGATCGCCTGGGCAGAAGCGTCGGCACCACGCCCGCGGCGGCCATCGGCTTCCGTCCAGTTCACCAGACACGTCATCGCCACCAGAATTACCAGCGGCCAGAGCAGGATGCGCCCCATCCACCGGCCGCACCGCATGGTCAGCCCCGAAAGCTCCTGATCATGGCGCATCGTAGTTACGGTCGCCAGCAGATACCAATAGGCGGCCAGATAGCCGGCCACCAGCGCCAGCAACCCGTAGGTCAGCACCGGCAGCACCCCCTGCCCTGCCACCAGTCGCCAAGGAGACCAAGGCACATTGACCAGCACGCCACCCACGATGCCCGTCAGAATCACATGCAGCAAATAGAAGCTCCAGGAGCGTTCGTTATTCAACGCCCGCCGTGCCGCCAATGCTGCCGCCAGCGCCGGCACGGGGCCCTGCAGCAGGAGCCAGAACCAGTTCAGCCGGGGGATGGCCCGTTTGATCTCGCTGAACTGATCCCGCCACATATAGAGCAGCACATCCTGCCAACGGGTATAGCCACGCAAGGCCACATCCTCCACCAGGAAGAAATGCCGGGCCACCAGCACATACACCCCCAACCCCACCAGCAACAACACCCCACACCCCAGCACCGTCATCTTCGTCAGTCGCGCATGCTTCCACAACGCCAGCAACACCGCCACCAGGGCGACCGGTGCCAGCAGGATAAACAGCACCGACTCCACCGCGCCCACGCCATACGCCAGCGCAAACAGAAAGACCAACACCTGCCACCCGGTCCGCACATACCACACCAGCAGATAGAAAACCGCCAACAACAAGAGCAGATCGAAACTCTGCACCTGTAACCGCGTCGCGGCCGACCAGCACGGCAACGCAAACGCCAGCGCCACAGCCGCAGTCAACCCCGCCAGCACGGCCGCACGGTTCACCTGCTGTTCCTGGATCGAGTCTTCATCCACCACCAGCCGCACCAGAAATGCCACCAGCCGATACATCAGCATCACAGCCAGCGCGCCACAAAGCGCGCTGAACAGGTTGAGTCGCACCGGCAGCGTAAGCCACGCCCAGCCCGACAACCAGGAAATGACCGGCGTCCAGAACGGATAGACCGGCGCCACCAGGGGGTCAATCCCCGTGCCAATCGCCATCATCTGGGCCGACTGTCCGGGATAAACGCCCGGCGCCAGCGTCAACCCATAAACCGCCAAAGCCACCACGCCACAGACCACCGCCAGCAGTCGGTCCAGGCTGTTGGTTTTGCGGGTAACCGTGCTCACTCCATCGGTGGCTGCATGCATGTCGCTGACTCCTCCAAGACACATTTCCAACACGCGCACGACTATACCGACTCCCTCGTATCAGAAGCAAGCACAGGCCAGAAGATTGGCAGTAAGCCCTTGCCTCCGGCCGCCGAATTCCGTAAGCTCCGCACCGTTATGAAAGTACTGGTCATTGGCGGCGGCGGCCGTGAACACGCCCTGGTATGGAAACTCGCCCAGGATTCCTCCCATCCCCAGCTTTTCTGCGCCCCCGGCAATGCGGGCACGGCCGCGCTGGCCACCAACCTCCCCATTGCGGCGGAAGACGTGGCCGGACTGTTGACCTGGGCCAAACAGAACCGCCCCGAACTGACGGTCGTCGGACCAGAGGCACCGTTGTGCGCCGGCGTGGTGGACGCTTTTACGGCCGCCGGCCTGCGCGTCTTTGGTCCCTGCCAGGCTGGTGCCCGTCTGGAAGGGAGCAAGCAGTTCTCCAAGGAAGTCATGTTGGCCGCCGGCGTCCCTACCGCCCGCGCCGCCATGTTCTCTGACGCCACCGCAGCCATCCAAGCACTGCCAGAGTTCCGCACCCCGGTCGTCATCAAGGCCGATGGGCTCGCCGCCGGCAAAGGCGTCGTGATCGCCGCCACCCGCACGGAGGCGGCCGAGGCCATCGAATCGATGCTGGTCGGGAAGATCTTCGGCGCCGCCGGGGCCACCGTGCTGATCGAAGAGTTCCTCGAAGGCGAAGAGGCCTCGATCCTCGCGCTGGTGG